>JAJTCI010000243.1 GCA_021323155.1 Chitinophagaceae bacterium
CGCAGGCTCTCTATCATGTAAAGTAACAGGAACCGGGCGAAGCCATACTGCGCATACTGCCGCACATGGGCCAGTTCATGCCGTAGCCATCTTTTGTTTTGCAGGAATTCTTCCCGGGATGTGTTATGAAGATGTATGGTGGACCCCAACACCATGGCCACCTGCTTCGACTTTAACCGCCTTGCAGCAATGCGCGCCAGCCACGAATTTTCTTTAATACGGATGTGCATGATCAGCGGTTTCTGCCGTTAAGGACGGTCATTGGCATTTAGCTCCTCCCAGTACTCGGCCGCACGCCTGGTATGTGGCACCACGATCGTTCCGCCAACAATATTGGCTACGGCGAATATTTCATACATCTCTTCGGTTGTCACACCCTGTTCATGACTTTTGCCGAGATGATACTTAATACAGTCATCGCATCGAAGGACCATACTAGCTACTAACCCGAGCATCTCCTTTGTCTTCGTATCCAGGGCGCCCGCTTCGTAGGTATTCGTATCAAGGTTCCACAGGCGCTTCATCACCAGGTTATTCTTACTTAGTATCACATCGTTCATACGGGCACGGTAGTCGTTAAATTCTTTTACCAGGTTGGACATAAGTCAATTTTCAGCAAATCTACTGCGCGCTGGCCAGTCAGCGTTCGGGCCCGTTTAACAGCAATTTCATCCCCCATATCTCCGGATAATCGCCCATTGTGGTAGAATTATTCCCCCACAGCCGGCGCCGGCAAAGCGGATTGGGACGTGCTCAGGCGTGGCATATAATTAGTTACACTACCAGTATAAAAAGTTAACTATGGCTAATCAACAAAACAATCCTAACCAGGATAAGAATCAGAATCAGAATCAAAACCAGGATCAATCCAAGCAATCAACCGATCGCTCTACGACCGGCCAGGCTGGAAACAACTCCGGTAACTCAGGCAGCGCTTCTTCTCCTTCAAGCGAGGATACAAGAAGTCAGCAGCAGCCCGGTGCTAACCCACAGGGTTCAACTTCACAAGATTCTTCTACACAAGGTTCTTCTACACAGGGTTCAGCTACTCAGGGTCAGAAAGAGGGTTCAGAAAAACCCGCTGAGACTGAGATAGGTACTGAAAAGGAAAATGTAGATCCTCAGCAGAATCCTGAAAGAAAGTATTGAGGTAAAGGTTAGATTGGTTTGAAGGCCTGTTGGTATAGCCAACAGGCTTTTTCATTTTTGCCCTCCATCAAAGCGGCGAAGACCCAATTCGGTGCCCGACTTTATGGAATTGGACGCATTACTTATCTTGCTCCAATGAAACATATACTCCTGATTGGACTGCTGTGCACAGTCTCAGCGGCAGCAATCACCCAAGACAAGAAAAAATGGGACGTGAACAATCCGCCCAACGGAAATTACAAAGCGGTGGCTTTTTCTGTGAACGAAGGCACCTGGATGAATCTTGACCTGTCACCCGATGGCCAGACCATTGTATTCGACCTCCTCGGAGATATTTATACCATCCCGGTTACTGGTGGCGCCGCAAAGCCTTTGCGCACGGGTATCGCCTTTGAAGTGCAGCCCCGCTTTTCACCAGATGGCAAACAGATCCTCTTCACCAGCGATGCAGGTGGCGGTGATAATATCTGGGTGATGAACGCCGATGGTAGCAACGGGAAGCAAATCACAAAAGAAGACTTTCGCCTGTTAAATAATGGCGCGTGGACACCCGACGGCCAGTACATCGTAGCGCGCAAACACTTTACATCTACACGCTCCGCAGGTGCGGGGGAGTTGTGGATGTACCATATTTCAGGTGGCAAAGGTCTCCAGCTCACCGCCCGGAAAAACGACCAGCAGGATGTAAACGAACCGGTGGTATCCGCTGACGGCCGTTATGTATACTTCAGCGAAGACATGTACCCCGGTGGCTTTTTCCAGTATAATAAAGACCCCAACAACCAGATCTTCGCGATCAGGCGATACGACAGGGAAAAAGGCACTGTTGAAAATGTAACAGGCGGCCCCGGTGGCGCCATTCGACCGCAATTAAGCAACGATGGGAAAACGTTGGCGTTCATCAAACGTGTACGTACAAAGACGGTGCTTTACCTGAGAGACCTCGCTACCGGTGAAGAATGGGCGGTATTTGATAATCTTTCTAAAGATCAACAGGAGGCCTGGACCATCTTCGGATCTTTCACCGGCTTTGATTTTACGCCGGATGATAAACACATCATCGTATGGAGCAATGGCAAGATCAACAAGATCGATCTCGCTAAAACAAACACTTCCACGGAGATCCCGTTTACAGCTGATGTAAAGCAAAAAATAGCGGAAGCCGTCAGGTTCCAGCAAGACATCAACCCGGATAACTTCAACGTGAATGTGATTCGACAGGCAGTCACATCGCCGGATGGCAAACTGCTCGTGTTTAACGCGCTTGGGCGTCTTTGGCAAAAAGAGTTACCCAACGGCACACCCATCCCGCTGAACAAACAGGAAGGATTCCAGTTCGAGCCTTCGTTCTCTCCCGATGGTGAGAAAGTGGTGTACACATCTTGGACCGATGAAGGCACCAGCAGGCTGTACAGTTACCCCGTTCGGTCTGTTGAAGTAAGACAGAACAACCATGCATCTGGTGGTATATTCCGCCAGCCTTCATATTCTCCGAATGGAAAATACATTGTCTATCGCAAGGAAGGTGGCAGTAGTGTACTGGGGCCTGCGAAGACGGCCAAACCTGGCATTTATATTAAGCCCGTGCAGGCAGGGGAGGCAGAATGGTTTGTAACGGCCAATGGAGATATGCCGCGTTTCAACAAAACAAGCGATCGCCTTTATTATACCACGGGAGGCGGTATGAACCGGACATTGGTGAGCAGCAAACTTGATGGTACAGACGAGCGGGTTCACCTTAAATCTACCTACGGCTCTCAATTTACCGTCAGCCCGGACGAGAACTGGGTGGCGTTCGTAGACTTGCACAACGTCTACATCGCCGCGTTTGCACGTACCGGTAAAACAATCGACCTGGGTAGTGGAACGACCGACTATCCCGTTAAAAAAGTATCAAGGGACGCCGGGCTCAACCTTCACTGGAGTGGCGATGGAAAGCAGCTATTTTATACACTGGGCGACCAGTACTATACGATCAATATCGAAGACCGCTTTGAGTTCCTGGCAGGCAAACCCGACTCCGCTTTCGTTATTCCTGAAAAAGGGATCAGCATCGGCCTCACTGCGAAAGCCGACAAACCCACAGGAGTCGTGGTCTTCACCAATGCAAGGATCATTACCATGAAGGGTGACGAAGTGATTGAGAAAGGAACCATCGTGGTCAATGGTAATACCATTCAATCTATCGGAAAATCCGGCGATGTAAAGATTCCCTCCGGCGCACATGTGATCAACGCTGCCGGCAAAACCATTATGCCCGGCTTCATTGATGCGCATGCGCACGGCAACCACTTCCGCACCGGTATCATACCGGAGAAGCACTGGCCTTATTATGCCAACCTCGCCTTCGGTGTAACCACTATGCATGACCCATCGGCCAACAGCGAACTGGTACATGCGCAGCGCGAACTGGTACAGGCAGGTAAGATGGTGGGACCAAGGGTATTCAGCACCGGGACAATTTTGTATGGCGCAGAAGGTGATTTCAAAGCAGTGATCAATAACATCGAAGACGCCCGGTCCTCGTTAAGACGCACAAAAGCGTTTGGTGCCTTTTCTGTGAAAAGCTACAATCAGCCGCGCCGCGACCAGCGCCAGCAGGTGATCGTTGCAGCGAGAGAACTGGGAATGGAAGTGGTTCCCGAGGGTGGCTCTCATTTCTATCATAACGTGAGCATGATCCTCGACGGGCATACCACGATCGAGCACAACATGCCTGTTGCAACGCTTCATGAAGACGTAATAAAACTCTGGAAAGAAAGCAAGACAGCCTATACCCCTACACTCATTGTAAGCTATGGCGCGGTGAGCGGGGAATACTATTGGTACCAGCACACAAATGTTTGGGAAAACAAAAGACTATTGCGCTTCTCACCAAGGAGCGAGATCGATGCACGTGCCAGGCATCGTACGATGCTGCC
>JAJTCI010000244.1 GCA_021323155.1 Chitinophagaceae bacterium
ATCCTCAGATGATCTGAATTTTCAACATATTCTTCTGCCACACCTGAGAATCCATACCGCACCCAACGATTCTGTTCAATTGGCAAGGCTGGGTCATAAAAACTAACCGGTACATTGTTGATGCTTCCATCCTGCCGGACGCCGGCAAAAATGTAATCGCGTGTATCCCGAAGTTTTGCAGAATTCTCCGACCTGCCGAAGTAATCGAGTACCGCCTGTGTCCCATTCCAGGTTTGTCCGCCTTTTTTCCATTCGAGGTCCGCGGCCAGTTGAAAGTTCTTCCAGCTTAAGCCATTGGACAACTTCATAACGAAATCGGGTGTCGGATCGGCAATGATACCTGGATGCGGATCCACCAGCGGAAATCCATCATTCCCGATCACCAGGTTGGCGTTTGCATCTTTAAGGAAGCGGTTACCTTTGATAACACCGAGTGGTTGGCCCGGGATAATCGATTTGTGTACGTCACTGAATCCCGCGATCGCCACCTGGTCGTAACCAGTAGCTACGGCGGTGACCTTATTGCGAAATCCAAGGATACTAAGCGTATTTTTTGTATACAGATTACTTTGCCTGAAACGGTTATTCAATTCCAGTTGCAGGTTGAAGGAGCGGGTCCGGTGGCTGGCAAGGTTTTTCAGCAATATCGTTCCAGCTTCTATTACCGGGAACACGTCATTGCTCACCTGCCTGGCGTTAATTCCGCCCGATAAAATGAACTTCTCTTTGTAAGCCAATTCGAATCTTACAAACGATTCCTTATGCTGTGCAGCCTTAAGGTTGTCCAGGCTGGTTGCTTCTTTCAACGGTACATACGCCAGCACATCTGCCGTTGGCAATATCGTAAGATTAATATCCTGGTGGGAACGGTTAACGGGTATTTCACTGCAGAACCGGTTGAAACCAGTTGCCAGTTTCAAGCGGAGGTACCGGGCGTTAAAAAGTTTCGTGAATTCAATCGATGCATCCAGCCCCGGCAGAAAAGCATTCCCGTTGCGGACCGTATTGCTGAAATACATTTTATTGCTGAGATTCAAACGCAGGTCCAGGTTCTGGTCCCGTAGATAATAATGCGTATAGTAATTTGCCACTACTTCGTGCGCGTTGCGCTGGTAAGGGTAGGAGACAGTGGGATCGTAGCTTGTGCGGGAATTGTTGTTGGAAAAAAAATATTTTATTCCTGCCTGGGAGGAAAGGTCGTACTCAAAGTTATACCTGACATCATATAAGGCCTGCGCCGACAGGTTATAGAATTGGCCTTTCTTGCCGCGGTGGGTCGTGGATCCGGAAGTAAGACGTGTGGTTCCTGGTTCGTAAGTCTCCTCGTGTAACTCATCTATCCATTCATATGATTGAGACAACAGCAAACTGAGATGACGGAGCCTTTTATCCGCGCTCAGTTTGATATTGTTTTGTGCCAGCCGGTATCCATCGCCCCGGTTCGATAACAGGAATAGCGGGTTGTCTGCGTGGTTGCTATAACTTCTTTGTACGCCCGGCGCGAGCAGGATGCCCTGCTCATTGTCGAAACTTGCTGGGGTTAACAGGGACTGCATATAGGTCCTGTTGAGAAAGCCATTTCGATTGCTATTAGTGAATCGTTGGGTATTGTGTTGCCAGGAAGTGTAGATGTTCACCGCTTTCGATTTCAAGCCACCGGATAAATTCACATTCCCGGAACTATTCCTGTTTTTTTTGATGAAGGTGGCTTCATCGCTCTTGCCGAATACGGCCGATAGATAAAACAGTTGCCTGGTATCTTTTGAAACATTCGCCTTAACGATCACAGACTGTGAGAGGAGGAAGGCTGGGCGGAATATGGATGATTTGTAACTGATCGCCGGATGATCGTTGCCGGTTCCTTTGGCGACAAGCCTGCCGTTGATATCATAAGGATAACTGGTACCATCGAATTCCAGTTGTTCCAGGAGGGGACCGAAACTGAACTGCTCGCCCATTTCCGGTGACTGCCAGGCGAGTTGACCTGCAATGCTTCGTCCCTGTGCAAAGGTTGATTGTAATGCAGGTTGCCGGTTGATGGATTTTGTTTCAACCGTTGCCGTATAGTTTCCAGAGATGCTCAAGCGGTACAAATGGCCAGGCACGAGTGTTACTTCATTGCCTGTTATCTTAACCGTTTTTACCAAAGGGAGGCCGAAATAGTACCCGCCACTCCTTGCGAGCTTTGATCTATTCAAATCGCCCGCCGAGTCGGTGGCTCCTCGCCTGACCAGCGTGTCCTTCTTTAAAAGTGAGAGGTAGTCTGCTGACAACACCGGGTGAACTGGTTCCATTTTATCCTGCGCGTTCACCCTGTCAGCCAGGACAAAAAGCAATATCGGTATCAGCAGTATCGTTTTGATCATTTCCGAGTTATTCCAGGGGAAGGATGACCGCTTTAAAGAGATTGCATAAAAACTTTAGAAATTATTTCTGAGTATTTTTTATGGAAAGGCCAGGCGATTGAAATACAAGGCGGTTTGGGCAAGGTTATCGAGCGGGAAATTGATGTCAATGAGCATATGGAAACAAAAAATGGCCGCCACCGGCAGCCATTTTTAGTAAAGTATACAGATATTATTTCTTTGGCAACTGTTTGAGCAGTTGTTCAACCGCTGCCTTCAGCTGTTCGTCTTCTCCTTTCGACGAATAATCTATTGAGTTCTCGACAAGGATGTCAGGTATTGCAGGACCAAGCTCCTGGTTTTCGTCAGTCGCTTTTGCAAACCAACCGCGACCCGGCAAACGAACGGTGGATCCATCGATCATTGTCCTGGCGCCGGTAGATATCACAGAGCCATTTGTCGGTTGACCGACCAGTTTCCCGATGCCCAGGTGTTTGTACGCATGTGAAAAAGATCTCAGCGTTGGAGTAACTGGCTTCGTTGCTGATGGCGATCGAAGGTTTCATCCAGGCCGCAAATACCAAACGTTCACCCACAGGGTAGTATTCACGGAATTTCAATTTGTCCTTCTCCAGGTCTTCGCTGGCGCCGCGTGGAATGGTATAAGCGTGTTGCTTATAGTTCAAAACGGTCATGAGGTAATCGGTAGTGCTACCTCCGCCATTATAGCGCACGTCGATGACCAGTCCATCCTTTCCATACCCTGCAGCGGCAAACTCGCGTTCGGTCTGTTCGAAGCTGGGCATGTTCATGGCCTGGATATGTATGTATCCCAAACGCCCGTTGGAATATTTATCAACCAGTTTCCTGCGGTTGATCACCCATTCTTTATACAACGCGTCGGTAAGTGAAGATGCGGGCCGGATCACCACTTCGCGGTTCTGTCCATTCGCGCCTTTCACGGTGAGGAGCATCTTTTCGTTGACCATCCCATTCATGAGGCTGTAAAAGTTCTCATCCTTTTTTACCGACTCTCCATTTACAGCAGTGATGATATCATCTTTGAACAGGCGGCTACCGGTTTTATCCGCGGGCGTGCCGGGTATTACGCGAACGACTTTCATGCCTTCTGACACCGGAGCCAGTTCTGTACCCAGCAGGCCGGTAGCGTCGCGCTGTGTTTCGGTGCGATCGGTAGCGACAAATCCCATATGGCTGCTATTGAGTTCGCCCAGCATATAGTTGAACATATCCCTGAAATCGTTGCTGGTGGAAGCCGCGATGGCGCGCGCTTTATATTTATCGTGCAGGCCCTGCCAGTCGTAGCCGTGCATCTTAGGATCATAATAATAATCCCGGATGGTACGCCAGGCTTCTTCAAAAACCTGCTCCCTTTCAGTCGGATAGTTGATCCTCAGTTTCGCGCTGTAGGGAAGTGACTCCTGTGCTGAGGTCTTGGTATCAATCCGCGCAAAGGCGCCGCCCTGCCGCACAAAATAGATATACTTGCCTTCATTGTCCATACTGAGACCGGCAGGATTGGACCCACCTTTTGTGATCTCCTTTAATTCTTTTCCATCCCACTTGATGCTGTAGAGGTCGCGACCTCTTGCAGTGCTGGTGCTGGCGGTATAATAAAATGTCTGCCCGTCTTTAGAGATCACGAAATCGCCTTCATCTCCGGGGAAGTTCGTCACCTGCACCGTGCGCTCACTGAT
>JAJTCI010000245.1 GCA_021323155.1 Chitinophagaceae bacterium
CCAAACGCGGGATATCTTCTTTCGAGGTAATAATCTCTTTCTTCTTCTGCGATCTCGCCTGGGCGGCGGTTGTCACCCTGTTTTTTTGGAACCCAGATCCGCCCGTCGTTCCGTAACGATTCAGACATCAGGGTGAGTTTGCTCTGGTGGTCGCCACTTACCGGGATACAGGTAGGGTGGATCTGCGTCATGCAGGGGTTCCCGAAGTATGCGCCTTTCTTATGTGCTTTCCATGCCGCGGTAACGTTACTGCCCATAGCATTGGTGGAGAGATAGAATACGTTGCCATAGCCACCGCTGCAGAGTAATACCGCGTGCCCGAAATGTCTTTCCAATTCACCACTCACCAGATCTCTCGCGATGATACCCCTTGCTTTGCCATCGATCACAACCACCTCCAGCATTTCATGCCTGGAGTACATCTTTACATTACCGAGCGCAACCTGTCTTTCGAGTGCCTGGTATGCGCCGATCAGCAGTTGCTGGCCGGTCTGACCCGCCGCATAAAATGTTCTTTGAACCTGCGTGCCGCCGAAAGAGCGGTTACTTAAAAGTCCCCCGTATTCTCGTGCGAAGGGCACGCCCTGGGCAACACATTGATCGATGATGTTGGCACTTACTTCCGCCAGGCGGTGCACATTGCCTTCTCTTGCGCGGTAGTCGCCTCCTTTGATGGTATCATAAAACAAACGGTAGATTGAGTCACCATCGTTCTGGTAGTTCTTTGCCGCGTTGATGCCTCCCTGTGCAGCGATAGAGTGCGCACGCCGTGGTGAGTCCTGGAAACAGAAAGCCTTCACTTTATATCCAAGCTCCCCGAGTGCGGCGGCTGCGGATGCGCCGGCCAGCCCGGTCCCGATGATGATGATCTCCAGCTTTCGTTTGTTGGCGGGGTTAACGAGTTTGCAGGTGCTTTTGTATTTACTCCATTTCTGGTCTAAAGGTCCCGCGGGGATTTTTGCATCAAGCATACCAATATGATAATTTGATAATTCGATAATTTGATAATGTACCTAGCTGTATCGCTTTAGTCATCTCCTGTTGTGTCACCCGATTGTAGGTTCGGAACCTTACCAGAAGTCAAAAGTCAATATAAACGCTTCGCTGTTGACCATTGCCTACCCCGCCCGTACCGCACGGTACGTTCGGGCGGGCATTCACCTTAACTTACTTTATCCAGCCCAGGTACATACTAACGGGCATCATCGCGAAAGCCAGCGGAACGATGATGGCGAAAGCATAACCACAGGCTTTGATGAGACTGTAATACCTGCTATTACTTACACCGAAAGTTCTGAACGATGCTTTGAATCCATGCGCCAGGTGATAAGCCAGGCTGATGCAAGCCAGTACGTACAGTATTACCACGACCGGTTCCTGGAACACGCTGATCATTCTAGCATAGAGGTTATGACGGCCGTCCTTATACGCGTCGATCGGCAGGTCATGCGTGATCCTTGAGGGCCACCAGAAATGCCAGATGTGCATGATAAGGAATAATAAGATCAATGTTCCCAGCAAGCCCATTGTCCTGCTGTACCATTTACTGCCATATCCTTTGTTCACCCGGTAGCCCGTTCCCCTGCGACTATTGTTATAGGCAGTGAGCATATAGCCCTGGATTATGTGAAGGAATATGCCGATGAATAAACCTACTTCCAGGATCCTGGTAACCACGGTGCCTCCCATCCATTCCGCAGCGTCGTTAAACATTCTACCATTATCGTCCGCCCAGATGGTTGCATTGAGTCCCACGTGTACTACCAGGAAAGAGATGAGAAAAAGCCCGGTCAGGCCCATGACGAATTTTTGCCCGATGGTGGAGGTGAACACTTGTTTCCAGGTCATAAGGGAAAGTAGTTTGGTAAAAATCGCTGCAAAAATAGCTCAGGAACAAATGCAATCCTGAAAAAGCCCGGTTTTTTGGTAAAGCTGAGATAAATCAGGTTTCAATGAATGTTTCGGGGCAAGCAGTAAATTTGGTGCATGTTCAAACTGGTGACGATACTGTGGAACAGCTTTAAAATGGCTTTGGGCGAGCTGAAGAACAATAAGCTCCGGACCTTCCTCTCGCTCTTCGGTATCACCATCGGCATCTTCTGTATCATTGGCGTGCTTGCAACGGTGGACAGCCTCGAGCAGAAGGTTCAGAACGATATTAAGAGTTGGGGTGGTAATACGGTATACATCGACAAATGGCAATACGGGCAGAACGAGGGGGGCACCTATCCCTGGTGGAAGTATATCAACCGGCCCGCCCCTAAAAACGAAGAAGTTGAGCTGATACGGCAACGCTCTCACCTTGCCCAGTACATCTCCCATTTTCTTTCAAACAGTGCAACATTAACATATAAAGAGTATAGCCTAAGCGGCGTGGGTGTATATGGTGTGTCAGAGGATTATGACAACATCCAGACAATCGAAATCATACCCGGCGGCCGGTATATAGCAGACGGCGAATTCCGAAGAGGGTTGCCCGTGATCGTTATTGGACATACCATAGCTACTGACCTGGTGGGAAATGCAGACCGGGCAGCGGGGAAAGAGGTCAAGGTAAATGGCAAGAAGGCTTTTATCGCCGGCGTTATAAAAAAGCAAGGGCAGAGTTTCGGAGGCGGCTTCGATTATGACAATTGTATAATCCTTTCATTCCGTTTTTATGCTACTATGTTCAACGTGAACCAGCAAGGGTTTGGCGGAAACAATTTTATTATGGTGAAGGCAAAGGACAATGTCTCTTCTACCATGCTTGTTGAAGACCTCAGGGGTGTGATGCGCCAGGTGCGAAGGCTGAGCCCAAGGGATGAAGACAATTTCGCACTGAATGATATCAATCAATTCAGCGAACAGGTAGGATCGTTCTTTGGTATCGTGAACCAGGCGGGCTGGGCCATAGCGGGTTTGTCGCTCATCGTGGGCGCGTTCGGCGTGGCGAACATTATGTTCGTGACAGTAAGGGAACGTACCAGCCAGATCGGCCTTAAGAAAGCGATCGGCGCGAAGAAACGGACCATCCTTACTGAATTTTTGATAGAGAGCGCATTTTTGTGCGTGGTGGGTGGTCTCATTGGCCTGGTGCTCGTGTGGCTATTAACACTGCTGCTCAGCAGCGTAATGCCCTTCCCGATCGTTATCGCGCCCAATATCATCATACTAGCCTTCATTATCTGCGTGATCTTAGGCGTGATCTCAGGGATCATCCCGGCTTTCATCGCGGCGAAGATGAACCCGGTAAAGGCGATCCGGACCACATAATTTAAAATATAAGAGTAAAAATTCTAAAATGCCACCTTTTTGGCTTTTGACATTTTACTTTTGACTCCTGATGCCCACCATACTCGCCATAGAATCTTCCTGTGATGAAACATCGGCCTCCGTTTGCGTGGACGGGAAGATATTATCTAATCATATCGCCAATCAAACGGTGCATGAAAAGTTCGGTGGGGTGGTGCCGGAACTTGCCAGCCGGGCGCACATGCAGAACATCGTGCCGGTGGTGGATGTTGCATTGTCTTCGGCCAACTGCGCGCTTTCATCTGTTGACGCGGTCGCTTTTACCCAGGCGCCGGGACTGATCGGCAGCTTACTGGTAGGAGCGCAGTTCGCGAAGTCGCTTGCATTGGCTTTAGACAAACCGCTTATTGCCGTACATCATATGCAGGCACATGTATTGGCCAACCTGATCGATGACCCCAGACCCGAATTTCCTTTCCTGTGTCTTACGGTGAGTGGGGGACACACGCAGATCGTTCTAGCTTCTTCTCCTGATGATCTGAAAGTGATCGGTGAAACAATCGACGATGCCGCCGGGGAAGCTTTTGACAAGACGGCGAAATTACTGGGACTACCTTACCCCGGGGGGCCGCTGGTAGATAAACACGCACAAAAGGGGAATCCTAAGGCTTTCCAATTTGCGGAGCCACAAATAGCCGGGCTTGATTTTTCTTTCAGCGGTCTAAAGACCTCGGTGCTGTATTTTTTACAGGCACGAGAAAGAGAAGACCCGGGATTCGCCGCGGCGCAT
>JAJTCI010000019.1 GCA_021323155.1 Chitinophagaceae bacterium
GAATTACAATGCCGCCACCCTTAACAAGGTGAAGACGCTGAATAACCATGTGCAACTTTATAGCAATGGTGTCTTTCTCCAGTCTTCAAAAGAAGATGAGACCATCAGGCGCCCGTCGTTGATGGGTAATACCAGCCTGGTATACAAAACAAAACAAAAGTGGAGATTCACCCTGGATACGCGCTACGTAGGTAAAAGAAAAGATGTGTTTTATGACTGGACACTGGGGCCGTACGGCGCACTAGGTAAGACGAGTATCTCCGACTATACACTCTGGACCATTGCAGCAAACTACCGGATCAGCAAGCATTTCTCTGCCTCAGCAAGTGTCTTCAACCTGTTTGGCAGGGATTATAAAGAACTCAGCGGGTTCACGACCCGCCCAAGGATGGGAATGCTCACCCTCCAGGCAAGCCTTTAAATCAAAGATCCCGCTGCGGCGGGATTTTTTACTTTTGTAAAAACATCGGTCATGGAATTCAATGTAGACTACCTGCTCACGGTCTATCCCGCTACTGGTTTCGTTAAAAGAAAAAATGGGTGGGATCAGGGCACTGTCTGCCACGTTGCTTTCCGGTGGACTGATGATCCTGTTTCTTTATCTCGGGGACCCGTTCCTCCGGATGATGGGGGTGGATGTGCGGTCGTTTGCTGTCGGTGGTTCGATCGTGATCTTTTTACTGGGACTGGAAATGGTGCTCGGCCATGAGATATTCAAAAGCGACAAAGACATAAAGGCGGTTATGTCGCTCAAAGCGAACTTCGACGAGATGTATATCCTGTTAGGCATATTGATCAACCTGTTAGGTGTTTACCTGGTATTGATATCCCTGCAGTGGATTGAAAAAGCGCTGGGGAAGGCCGGTATGATCGCCGTGCGTAAGTTCTTTGGTGTGATCCTGATCGCCATTGCCGTTAAGATATTCGGCAGCAACCTTCAAGCTTTCGGAAAATGACGAGCTCCTCGCGCAGCCGCAAATAAATTGCGGTGCAAGGTTGTTGGCATTTTCATTGAGTTTTATCAGGTATGGATTATCCCAAGAAGTTTTTGATTCAATACAAAAATCGACCGATACCGGTGTACGTGGTTGGCGATATCCAATACCTATACTTTGTCGTTAAAATACCCAAAGAAGGAGAAGTACACCTGAACGTTGATTTTGAGGAAGATGGTCAGATGAAATGGATTGAGGTAAACGGCTTGAAATCTGAACGTGCGACGGAACTGGGTACGCGAATCACACGCCAGATGGAGAAAGAAGGCTTCAACTTGCAACATATGAAAGTATAGCTTGTGGAATTGTGCGCAGAAAAATGCACAGCTGAGGATTTCTTCGTTTCAACACTTCAAACAGGCCAACAATCTTACTTTATTTTAACATCTGCCTAAGTGTGGCCGGTTAACCGGCAGGAATGCTATTGCCATTCTCATAATGCCGCTTCATTGACTTTAATTAAGGGCTTGATCGAACTTCTGGATCAGCATCAACGATCGAATTAACGCAGCGTCAGATATCGCGGAAGAACGGATAGTGGCCTCGCCAGGAATCGAACCTGGATCTGGAGCTTCGGAAACTCTTATACTATCCATTGTACTACGAGGCCGGTGGAACTTGCGGCAAAAATAACAGCTTAAGCGTTATTGTCGCTTTAATATTTCAAATAAACGATCAGTATCTTCTTTTTTACACAATTGTGTTCCTTCGTTCATTGTAGCGGCGGTTCCAGCTGATACCCCATGCCGCAAAACGTCCTGCCAGCCATATCCCCGTAATAAACCCGCGAGCATGCCTGCTACCATGCTATCCCCTGCGCCCACCGTACTCTTCTTTTTGACAGTTGGTGAGTGGACTTTATGTATCTCATCTTTTGTAACAAGCATCGCACCGCCTGCTCCCATGGACACGGCGATCACCTCGCAAAATCCTTTCCCAATCATTTCTTTAGCGGCCCTGGCGGCATCTTCATCCTGCAATTCGTCCACTCCATATAATGCACTCAGTTCTCCCAGGTTCGGTTTGATCATATATACACCTTCATCCACCGCGTCTTTTAGACCTTCGCCGGAAGTATCGATGATCAACCTCGCCTTCTTCGCTTTCACGATGCCTGCCAGCTGCCCAAAAAAAGAAGTCGGGATGCCAGGGGCCAGGCTGCCACTGGCTACAAGAAAATCGAACGCTTGTTCACGGACCATGTCAAGACACCTCTTCCATTCTGCTTCGGCAACATCCGGCCCTTCCATACCGAAACGGTATTGCTGGTTGCTGGACTCATCGACAACAATGATGTTCTCCCGTGTATGACCTTCTATCGGCACAACATACGTATCGATGTTATCTCCACGCAAAAGCGACGTATAGAAATCACCTGTATATCCCCCGGCGAAGTACATTGCGGTAGAGGCATGACCAAGTTGCTTTAAAGCACGTGATACATTCACACCTCCACCTCCCGGTTCCACCAGCGGATTGGCGCAACGCATTTTCTTTTCCGAAACGAGCGTTTTCACGGAAGTGCTTTTGTCCAACGCGGGGTTGACAGTAAGCGTAATGATCCTTTTGGCATCCATTACATAAAGTTAACAGGAAGTAAGCTTGGAAGATTGCGTAGAATTTACGCGGTCGCTTTCCACCATTCGTATACCTTGGGAAAGGCAATGTGGAACCAGGCGGTATATTTTGCTGGTTCGGAATGAAGCGATTGGGAGATGTGATCCATTGACTGAAACGAATAATCGCTTACCTCAGCCGGATCGGGGAGAATAGCATCGTTATAACGGCCAACGAATACATGATCGAATTCATGCTCGGTGAGGCCGTTCTCGAACGATGCTTTATAAGTGAAATCGAAGATCTTATGTATTGGCGCTGCAAAACCCAGTTCTTCTTTCAGCCGGCGCTGCGCGGCACTTAACGTCTCTTCGCCCGGGCGGGGATGACTGCAGCAGGCGTTAGTCCAAAGTCCGGCACTATGGTATTTAACCATCGCACGTTGTTGCAGTAGCATTTCATCCTTATCATTAAAGATAAAAACGCTGAAGGCGCGGTGCAGGATCCCTTTTTCATGCGCTTCCATTTTCTCCATTACACCTATTTGCCTGTCCGTCTCATTGACGAGAATTACTTCTTCCAACTGATTACAACTTGATATTACGGAGATACTGGCCGTAGCCACTCTTTTCATACCTGGCCGCCATATTCATTAATTGGCTGTGGTCGATAAAACCCATACGATATGCCACCTCTTCTATACAACCGATCTTTTGGCTCTGCCGTTTTTCGATTACACGGACAAATTCCGACGCATCGCTGAGTGAGTCAAATGTACCGGTATCGAGCCAGGCGGTACCACGGCTCATGAGACCGACTTTAAGATTCTGGCGTGATAAATACACCCTGTTCACATCGGTGATCTCGTACTCCCCTCTTGCAGATGGTTGAAGTTCTTTTGCCACACCGATCACGCTGTTATCATAGAAATAAAGTCCCGGCACCGCGTAATTGGATTTTGGCTGCTTTGGTTTCTCTTCTATTGATACGGCGTTGTGTTGCGCGTCGAATTCAACCACTCCATATCGTTCCGGGTCGCTTACTTCATAAGCAAAGATCGCGGCGCCTTCCACATCGTTAAACGAACGTACCAGTTCACTGAGACCTGCACCATAAAATATATTGTCGCCCAGGATGAGCGCTACTTTCTCTTTACCGATAAATTGCTCCCCGATCACGAAGGCCTGTGCAAGTCCGTTTGGCTTTTCCTGGACTGCATAAGTGAAGCTGCAGCCGATATCTGAGCCATCTCCCAGGAGTCTTTTAAACTGTTCTGAATCTTCCGGAGTGGTGATGATCAGTATCTCCCTGATATCTGCCAGCATCAGGATAGACAGCGGGTAATAGATCATGGGCTTGTCATACACCGGCATCAGTTGTTTGCTCACGGCCTGTGTGATCGGGTACAAACGCGTACCGCTTCCGCCTGCTAATATGATTCCTTTCATAATGAGTTTTCCAATTGTTGTAGCGTGGGGTTGTTTTGGTCTTTTTCAGAAAGTATGATATCGGCGGCATCAACGCTCCAGTCGATCTCCAATTTGGGATCGTTATAAGCGATACCGCTTTCCGATGCCTTGTTATAATAATTATCGCACTTATAAAAGAAGGTGGCTGTTTCACTCAGCACAACGAAGCCATGGGCAAAACCACGTGGGATAAATAGCTGGGTCCCGGAGGTGTCGCTCAGTTCAACAGAAAAAGATTTACCGTATGTAGGTGACTCCTTCCTGATGTCTACCGCCACGTCCAGCACCTTACCCTCCAGCACACGCACCAGCTTGGCCTGCGCATGGCTCCCGGTCTGAAAATGCAACCCTCTTAAGACGCCGTATTGTGACCTGGATTGATTGTCTTGTACGAAGTTGATGTCAACACCAGTGAGTTCTTTGAACGTCTTTTGATTAAAGCTTTCAAAGAAATAACCGCGGTCATCTTTAAATATCCTGTCCTTAATTAAAAGGCAATCCTGGAGCGACGTAGTTTCTACCTGCATATTATCGGGCGGAGTACATGGATTCGTAATAAGATTGGTAAGCACCGGAGGTCACATGGTCAAGCCAACGGGTGTTCGTGAGGTACCAATCAACTGTCTCTGCAAGCCCCTCTTCGAAAGTCACAGTGGGTTTCCATCCAAGTTCTTTATTGATCTTGGTTGCATCGATGGCATACCTCCTGTCGTGACCTGGCCTGTCCTTTACATAAGTGATCAGTTGTTCGCTGGTTCCGGAGATATTTCCGAGCTTTTCATCCATTATTTTACATAGCAGTTTTACCAGGTCAATATTCCTCCACTCGTTGAAGCCCCCGATATTATAAGTCTCGTCTTTCCTTCCTTTATGAAAAATCAGGTCGATCGCTATTGCATGGTCTTTTACATATAACCAGTCCCGCGTGTACAAGCCATCGCCATACACAGGCAACGGCTTCTTATTGATGATATTGTTGATAAACAGCGGTATCAGCTTTTCAGGGAAATGATATGGTCCGTAATTATTAGAGCAATTCGAGATAACGGTCCGCAGGTGATAAGTTTCCGCGTATGCCCGAACAAAATGATCAGAGGACGCTTTGCTCGCAGAATAAGGAGAATTGGGGTGATAAGGTGTTTCCTCTGTAAAAAGCCCGGTATCGCCCAATGCACCGTACACCTCGTCAGTGGAAACGTGATAAAAAAGATGTTGATCATATTCGCCTTTCCATTGTTCACGGGCGGTGTTCAATAGGTTGACGGTGCCGATCACGTTGGTGTATACAAAATCAAGGGGTGAAACGATGGAACGGTCCACATGTGATTCTGCAGCAAGGTGGACAATATCTGTGATCTCGTGCTTTTCAAACACTTCTTTCAGCTTATCCGCATCGAGAATATTCACTTTCTCAAAAAAATAATTGGGTTTATCCTCGATGTCGGCCAGGTTTTCCAGGTTGCCTGCGTACGTCAGCGCGTCAAGATTGACGATCTTATAATCTGGGTACTTTTCCACAAAAAGCCTGACCACGTGCGACCCGATAAAACCCGCACCACCTGTGATCAGTATATTTTTCTTACTCATAAGGGCTGCAATATTACTAATTATGTGACTGGTACAAGGAACGTAGACTTCCTATTTCCCGTTCCTTGGAAAATGTTGTTGATGCAAAACTGGCAGCTTTTCTGCCCATGTCTTCGCGCAACCCGGGGTTTCGCACCAGGCGGTTGATTGCCGCTGAAAAGGCAGGCAGATCATGCCCTTTTATGAGAATGCCGGTTTCACCATCTACCATGGTATCCCGGACACCACCCACATCGACCGCAACGACTGGTTTTCCGCAGATCTGTGCCTCGATCAATGACATTGGTGTGCCTTCATTGAGTGAAGTGAGCACGACGATGTCGAGGCCCTCCAGCACGTTTTGGATATTCTGTATCCAGGATGTGAATACTACCGGTTTATCATTATCAAACGACTCGGTATATGGAACCTGGTGCTGTTGCAGGTAGCGCATCATTTTCTTTTTTTCATGACCATCACCCACAACGAAGAAACGCACTTCCGCTTTGCCGTTTTGTTTTAGCACTTCGCTGACTATTTCCAGGAAAAATGAAAGATTCTTGATGGGAACGAGGCGGCCAAGTATGCCAATGTTGACTGTATTCACACCGCCATTGTAGGTGCGGCGAAACGCTTGCTTGTAATGGTCTTTCATCGAGGAATCGATGTAATCGACTCCAAGGGGAATGAGCTTTACTTTACCGGGATCCTGTATGGCCAATATTTGTTCGAGTTCGGTTTTTTGAGCCTGGCTGATCGCAATAATATGATGGGTGTATCTGAGTAGTCTTCGTTCCAGCTTGACAAGCATCGAAGTGAGTGGCCTGTTGAAATAGGAATGGAACAAATGCCCGTGAAACGTATGGACTACCATCGGAACATGTGCACGCCTGGCCGCTATCCGTCCGAACAACCCGGCCTTGGCGCCATGCGTGTGCACGATATGCGGCTGGAATGTGCTGATGTATTTCCGGATGAACCGGTACGCTTTGAGATCGCTGATCGCTCCCGGTCTGCGCTTGAGCGCGCCAACCTTTACCAATTTGAGGCCCTTGTATTTTTCCAGGAGAAAACTTGGCTCGGTCTCGTCCGCTTCTTTGCATCCATATAGGATGTGAATGTCGAAATCGTTCCTTAGGTGATAAGCCAATGGGATAGTGTCGAGTGCGGGGCCGCCAACAACCAGGCGGTTATGAATAATGAGTAGCCGTGGCTTCATGCGGTCTGGAAGTATCCCCTCACCTCTTCGTAAACTTTTTGTATCCCTTCACGAAGGGAAATGCTTGCCTTCCAACCCAATTGATTGATCTTGCTGACGTCCATCAGTTTTCTCGGTGTGCCATCCGGCATGGAAGTATTGAAGCGAATGGTGCCTTCATATCCCACGATCTCTTTTATAAGTTCCGCGAGTTCGCGGATGGTAATGTCTTCTCCTATTCCAATATTGACAAAGCCTGCTTCGTTATAATTGTTCATAAGGAAAATACAGGCTTCAGCGAGATCTTCCACGTGCAGGAATTCCCTTCTTGGCGTACCTGTGCCCCATATCTCAACTTCGGGTAAACCCGCGTCTTTCGCGGTGATGAATTTCCGCAGCAAAGCGGGCAACACATGGCTTTTACTTAAGTCGTAATTATCATTGGGCCCATACAAATTAGTAGGCATGGCGGAGATAAAATCACAGCCATACTGGAGCCGGTAATTCTCGCAAAGTTTTATTCCCGCGATCTTGGCGATGGCGTATGGTTCATTGGTGTATTCCAGTTCCCCGGTAAGCAATGCCTCTTCTTTTAAAGGCTGGGGTGCCAGTTTAGGATAGATACAGGATGATCCCAGGAATAAAAGTTTGGTTACCCCGTTCAGGTAGGCTGCATGGATAATGTTGGCCTCGATCATCAGGTTGTCATAAAGGAACTCTGCGCGATAGGTATTATTGGCGTTAATGCCACCTACTTTAGCCGCAGCAAGGAATACATAAGTCGGCTTCTCTTTCTCAAAAAAAGCCTGGACCGCTTCCTGCTTCCGGAGATCAAGATCGGCGGATGTTCTCAATAAAATATTATCGTAGCCGGAAGCCTCGAGCTTTCGCAGGATGGCGCTTCCTACCATGCCCCGGTGGCCAGCTATATAGATCTTAGCGTTTTGTTCCATTCTTTATTTAATTAATGCTCCCCGTACCCTGCCCGGTGTGGGTTGGAATGCGGCAGGCACTCTTACCGGCGGATACCCGACGCATCTCCGGCGCATCCGTTAAGTCGTCAGGAAGTCGCGCTGAAGTCGCGACGTAGTCTGCCCAAACCCATTTAGAACCCCTTGCTACATCAGCGCTATTCAAACTGATTTCGGATCGCGAACCCACTTTCCTTCAGCAGCACCTCTTTTTTAAAACCATCGAGATCTGATGCCACCATTTCTTTTACCAGCTCGTCCAGTGTATACTTCGGTTTCCACCCTAGTTTCTGGTAGGCCTTGGTGCCATCCCCGATCAGGAGGTCCACTTCTGTCGGGCGATAATATCTTGGATCAACTTTTACTACGGTATTTCCTATCGGCAACTGGTATTCACCATTGCAGGCAGTGACCTTCGCCACTTCCTTTTCTTTTGAGCCGGTGAATTCTAGTTCGATGCCTACTTCATTGAAGGCCATCCGTACAAAATCCCGGATCTCGGTGGTCACCCCGGTGGCAATGACAAAATCTTCAGGCGTATCCTGTTGCAGAATCAGGTACATCGCCTCCACGTAATCTTTCGCGTGGCCCCAGTCTCTTTTGGAATTCATGTTTCCCAAGTATAAAACATCCTGCAAGCCGAGTGCGATCTTGGCAACCCCTCTGGTAATTTTCCTCGTCACGAAAGTCTCGCCGCGTAGTGGCGATTCGTGGTTAAACAGTATGCCGTTACATGCGAACATATTATACGCCTCGCGGTAGTTTACCGTGATCCAGTAGGCGTACATTTTTGCGACGGCATAGGGAGAACGCGGGTAGAAAGGCGTCGTCTCGCTTTGCGGAACAGCCTGGACTAGTCCATACAACTCTGAAGTAGATGCCTGGTAAATCCTGGTCTTTTTAGTAAGCCCAAGCAAACGCACGGCCTCCAGTATGCGAAGTGTACCGATACCATCGGCATTCGCCGTATACTCAGGCGTTTCAAAACTCACGTGCACGTGGCTCATTGCCGCGAGGTTGTAAATTTCATCAGGCTGCACCTCCTGGATAATTCGGATCAGGTTGGTGGAGTCGGTAAGGTCCCCATAGTGCAACACAAGGTGACGATTCGGCGTATGCGGATCTTCATACAAGTGATCGATCCGCTCCGTGTTGAATAATGAAGTCCGGCGTTTGATGCCATGCACTTCATATCCTTTATTCAATAATAACTCCGCGAGGTAGGCGCCGTCTTGGCCGGTGATGCCTGTGATTAATGCTCTTTTCATTGCTGTGTTTAGGAAATGATCTGTTTAAAGAACTGGTCGTACTGGTCGATGATATTTTCCCAGCTATATTTTTTCTGAATAATCTCCCTGTTATATGCCGAATGGCTTTCTCCTTTCTCCCTCTTTATTCCCTCGATATTCGCCAATAGCTCCGCCAGGTCCTTGGCATTACTAAAAAACAAAGCGTGCGAATTTAAGACGGAACCGTTAAACAGGTTCTTAAACGCGATAATAAACGCGTCCGCGGCCATCGCCTCCAGCAGCGATGGATTGGTGCCGCCCACTTTGTGACCGTGGATATAGCATAATGCAGTCTGGCGCAGCGCATCCAGCTTGGCTTTATCATATACGCCACCTACAAAACGGATCCCTTCATTCTCTTTGAACTGCTCTTCCAGTTCCCTGGCATAGCGACCGGTATGATTTCCCACGATGATCAGCGGGTAGCCCGGGTTGGCTACCGCGTATGCGTTCATGATGAGGTGAATATTGTTCTCCGGCTCGATCCGTGCGATCACGAGGATAAATTTGTCTTTCTCAATATTCAGGTCTCTTAATACAGTATAATCGAAGTTGGTAGCCAGGTCCGCGCCATAAGGAAGAAAGTTCGAATTCACATCATACTTATTGTCCAGGTAGGTCTTGATGCCCTCATTATCTGCGACTACATGATCGGAACGCTTTATCGCTAAGCCTTCGGCGTACTTGATAAAGAGCTTTGTTGCGCTGTTCCATTTGTCGCGCCTCCATTCTATACCATCCATGTTTGTGACGATGTATGGCTTCCTGCCGCGCTTCTTCAATCCAAAACTCAGGGACGAGGTGGCATATCCAGCTTCATAAATAATATCGAAGTCATTTTTTACCGCGTGTTTCAGGCAGAGGTAATCGTATATGTAATGTGCGAACGCGCCTACGCGATGCTCGGGACAGTATATGTGAACGATGTTGACCTTTCCAATCTTTTTGAGTTCGGGTTTGTAAAAATGTGGATTATATACGGTGACATCATGACCGATATCAGCAAGGCCGTGTGAAATGTATTCGGCAAATTGTTCAAAACCGCCATAGGCGTTTGGTATGCCCCTCGTTCCAAGTATTGCAAGTTTCATTGTTGGATTCGTTCAGATTTGGACTTAACTTTTATGCCCGACACACCCGACTCCGGAAACGCTACCTGCAGAAAATCAATCGCTCCATTTTTCCCGGAATAACGTGCAAGCACTGTATCCCTGATCAGTTCGCATTGCTGCTGTTGATCCACTCCTGGTTGCAACATTTTGCTTTCAATCGCACGGAACAATATGTCCTCGTTGCTGCAGTCCACGTGACCATCCCCGAAAAAACCGAAGTCTTTCATCGCTGTCGTATTTGAACACACTACAGGCACAGCTAAGGCTGCGGCCTCGAGTGGCGGGACACCGAAACCTTCCGCAAGCGATGGATAAACAAACAGTTTAGCATGAACGAGAAACTCCAGCAATTCTTCCAGTTGAACTCCTTTGGTTTTCAGCACCACATGTTTACGAACCTCGCCGGGCAAAGTGGCATAAAGGTCATCAAACTTGCGGCACTCCTCCGATCTCCGGCCAACCAGCACAAGGTCATATTCTTCGTAAAGTTTGCGTTCATAGAAAACTTTCAGGAGCGCGTAGTGGTTTTTTCGTTCTTCGAAGCGGCTAATATACAGTAGGTACGACCGCAGCCCGTTTTTCTTTTTCCACTCATCGGCAGTCCAGGCGGACTTGAAACTGATCGCCCTTTGCTGCAGCGTCAGAGAAACTACATTGACAACTTTCCCGTCTCCATAAAATTTGCGGATTGAATCACGACTGAAATCGCTTACTGTAAATACCACTTCGGCATTTTGGTAGGATCTTTTAAAAAGCCATTTTCGAGCCGCCCTGTAGTACCAGGAAAAATATTGAGGTGTTTCCAGGAACAGAAGATCGTGGATGGTAACGATATACCTGCACCTCCGGGTGAATGGCACGATGTATTGGAAGTGCGCATAATCAATTTGATACTTTCGGATAAGTTCGGGAAACTCAAATAGGAGTCGCTGATACGATCTCTTGGATTGAAGCGGAATGTACCTAATAAAAGGTCTTTCTGGGAATATCTCCTTCAGTACTTGGACATTCCGGGCGGCCAGGTAATAAATTCGGCCGGAAGGGCTGGATTCCTCGATCCTGAATATCTCCGAATAAAGTCCCTCGATGTAGGTGCGGGTGCCTTCAAACGCGCTGTCGAATAAATGGCAATCAACAAGGACCCTCATGCCTTTGTTACTGCACGTTTATAAAATGCCAACTCGATGCGGTTATAAGAGATCTTAGCCAGGCAATAGATTACCACTATGTTAATGATCGGCACGAGCCAGACAACGCTGGCGGGCAGTTTGAGTATCCGAATAACCAGGATATCGACCAGTACCAGCACCAAAGCATGCAGCATGTATATAGAATAGGAATATTGCCCTATCCGCCGGAGTAGCGGCACTGCAACCAGCAGCCTGGTAACAATTCCTCTTTCAAAAGAGAAAACAAAAATGGAAAACGCAAATACAAGCGGGAATACAAAGCCTGCTTCGCGCAATGTATTGCCATGAATTATACTGACGACTACCATGACCAGCACGCCCAACTCAGCTAAAGAAAAACCCAGGTTATGGCCGTCAAATGGAACCTTAATATTTTTACGTACCAGCCACACCAGTACGCCGACAGAGAACTCCAGCAATGCACGCATAAAACCATAATCAAAGGTATAATCCAGGGTCAGAGAACCCTGTTGCATTGCGATGATCAAATAGACCAACAGCGCTACACCAAAAAGGATGAAGCCCTTTGTTACCGTTACAAAACGAAAGGCTGAAAATACCCAGGCAAAGACAAGGTACGCCACGAATTCAGCGCCGATAGACCAGGCAGGGTAATTCCAGCTCAGGTCGTTTATACCGGGCAGTTTTATTGAATTCAAAAGAAACAACTGTTGGAAAAAAGTATACGCGTTATTGTTTTCGAACGAGTCCGTGTTGATAATACCCGGCCTGTATAAAAAAAACTTTCCGGTTTCGAGGACAAGGAATGCAAATAACAGGATAATGTGTAATGGGTACAGTCGAAGAAATCGTCGTTTCATGAAACCCGAAAATGTTGAATGGCCCTGTAAGCGGCCTGAATAACTGTATGCAATTACGAAACCGCTCAGCACGAAAAAGAAATCAACAAAAAGATCCGAATTCCGGATAAAGTCATTGCTCAGCCATTGCGTGTACCGCGGCATGTGATAAAATACCACGCAAAATGCGAAAAGCCCCCGGAATATGTCCAGCACCTGGAAACGTAGTTGCGCGATCAGGTGGTAGTTGTTTTAACTGGCGAGAGTTTTTGTGCCCATATCTTATCCGAGGCAAGCGTAAATGACAGCAAAGTGAACCAGAAAATCTGCGTGTTTATGCCAGCGTTGAAAAAAAAATACCACAATCAGGAGAATAAAAAATGTATTTCTTAGAGACTTAAAGATCACAAACAGTAAAAGTGCGAAGCCAATAAGGCCAAAATCGTAGATAAATGTAGGAATGATGCCCAGGTCCAGCGCTTCGCTGTCGGGATTGACGAGAATACCGATCATCTCGCTCAGGAAGTAAGATGCGGACGCCGAAGAGCCTTCCCCCAATAAATAATTAAACCCACCCATTTCATTTTGCAGCATCATCCAGGTAGGACCGATGCGCGCCCAGGCACTTGCATCTTCAAGGTTGATGGCGTCGATCTTGTCTGCTACCGGCATATCCGAAAACGCTACGGATATCATCGTTGAAACCCGCTTAAACGGGCCGCTGTCATTTGCCGAGAAAACAAATATTGCAACGGTCACCACCGCGATGATCGAGAGCATAAATGCGTACCGTATCATGGCTGGCTGTTTTCTAAGCATTCTGAACGCCATGTATCCAGCGCAAAGCATTATATAAAAGAGACCGTATGCGGACGTAGTGAGCAGTACTGAGAGGCAAAAGATCACAAAGTAGAGGAGCGAGTTGCGCTTATCTTCGATATATTTCAATTCGTTATAACAAACAAAGGCCACAGCAACGATGAATGATGCATAAGACGGCTCGGAAGAAAATCCCATGGGCCGCATTCCCCAGTAAGCTTTCAGGATACCACTCAGCGCGTCCGGATATATGCTCAACTTGAGTAATAGCGTTGTGATGAGGAGATTGAAAAAATACAGCAGCACAATGACCTTAAAAACTCTCCTCAACTGGGATAGTGTCACCGATGCGAACAATGAATACAGGATTATGAACTCATAAACAAGTACGGTAGTATATATGAAGCTGGTTAGCTTGAATTGCCGGTAATTGACCAGGTTGACCAACGCGAGGTAGAAAAATAACCAAAGGATCCTTTTATCGACCTTTATTATCAGCGGGGCAAAGATCAATACCGGGATACTAAGCGCAAGGGTAACCAAATGGAATGGTGTCACCACGGCTTTACCAACCTGCATAATAAAGATCTCCGTGAAGCTGAAGAGCACCAGTAAGAGCGCGGCTACACCATAACGGATGTGTCCCTTTTCAACTTTAATATACATTGCTGAGCTGCCTGTTACGAATCACCGCGATGAATGCTGCGGAAAGGCGGTCTACATTTTCCGGATCAAGTACGCTGGGGTCGGACTCCGGGTCCGTCATATTCCCTTCAAAAGAATTGGCCATAACGTAGTTACAGAACTGCCTCCTGTTATCCTCTTTACTTGTTATTTCATCAACCCAATCCTGCAGCGTTTCTGATTCGCTGACGTCTTTTAGTGTACGATGGCTGCAATAACTTAGTTGCGAAAAGAAGACCGGCGCTAGTACAACGGAGGGAATCTTTAATAATGCCGCTTCATAAGCAATTGTGCCGGCCACGGTAATCACCAGTTCTGCATGGTTGATGAGCACATGCGAGTCCGTACGTTCGTCCACGAATAAGATCCCTGGAAATTTCTTCAGGCTTTTATAAAAACGCAACCGGCGATTGCCAAGCGCATTGGAGTGTTCTTTAATAACCATCTTCCAGTCCTCCGGGAGCTTGCGCCAGAGATTGATAATATTTAGTTTTTGGTCTTCGTAATACCGTCCAAAAACATCGATGGTTGATTCGGGTTGCACATGTAACGTAACCAGGACATACTTATGATGCCTGACTTCCTCAAAGGAAACTGTCTTAACGAATGCATACGTTTCCTTGTTGATCTCTTCCTGGGACCGCAAGCGGAACCTGAGCAATTGCCGGGAGATATGTGTGGGGTCGTCTTTATCGATATTTTCATTGGTGAAGAATTTCTTCACTTTACTCACACGGCCGTTGAGCGATTTTTGTTTACGGATCAGCGCGTTATTCAGTCCAAGGTACCCGGGCTTTTCCATCCTGAAGATATCTATATCGGTGATAGTTGAATCGCCGGATGTCTCAAAGAGCTGCTCGTGCGATTCTCCTTCGAAAAAGCCAAACCTTCCATTTGGGATTCGCATTACATGCGGCTCAAGAAACCTGATTCCCATTTTAAGCGCCAGGCGCCGGACAACGAGTTCATGCGCCCACGTGTGCTCGCCAAATACCAATTTCACCCGGTGGGTCACCAGGAAGTCACGGATATCAGCCTGTATATTGGTGAGGTATCGTTTACCTGCCGTCATGTCGTATTTCCATACCCTGTCGCCGAACAAAATCTCGTTGATACAGAGGTCGCCGACCGGCACGTTGTCGCGGTTTACAAAATCCTTTGGAAGATAGAGTATACTGTCTTCCTTATAATGCTGCTGGAGAAAGCGGTAAAGTTTTTTGTTCACCACAATCCACACGACACTAATACCCTGGCTTTTCAGCTGCAGAGCGATCTCGTGAAATAAATACGTTTTAGAAAAATTAGCAACAAAACAAACGTTCATACAGGCACCTTTATCCGGCTAAACACTTTATGCTTTCCCAAAAATATCGCAGTGAAAGAAAAGTTCAATAATGCGGCAACTAACATGGCTA
>JAJTCI010000020.1 GCA_021323155.1 Chitinophagaceae bacterium
GCAGCCGATATCGGTCATTATATCGGCGATGCGCACGTGCCCCTGCATACTACATTGAATTACGACGGCCAACTCACCAACCAGAAAGGCCTGCATAGTTTATGGGAGAGCATGGTGCCTGAGCTCCAGCTGAATGGTTACAACCTGGACTCGGAAAGAAAGGCCCGCTATCTCGACGATCCGGCCGCTGCCATATGGGGCGTGATCCGCAGTTCCTTCACTATGGTGCCTGGTGTACTAGGTGTTGAGCGGGACATATCTATGAAGTTTACAGACAGCACGAAGTACAGGGTGCAGATGCGAAACGGGCGCGAATCAAAAAGTTACTCCACCGCCTTCGCCACGGAATACGGCAACGTACTGCGAGCTACTATCAACGAACGGTTACTTGCTTCTGCAAATATGATCGCTGATTTCTGGTACACATCATGGGTGGACGCCGGCAAACCGGATGTTGAAGACATTACCACGAATTTCAAAAAGGCTGACAGAAAAGAATTGAGGAAGGAGATCCGGTCATACAAAAGGAATTCACTGGTCAACGATAGCCTGCTCATCGCGCGGAAACGAGCGGCACGATCAGGAAGTTCGGAGTAATTTGTCACAGATCATGGCCGCCACTTTTTCTCCGTCCATCGCGGCGCTCACGATGCCACCGGCGTAACCGGCTCCTTCGCCGCAGGGATAAAGCCCGGCCACCTGCGGATGTTCCAGCGTGGTCTCATTTCTCGGTATCCGCACCGGGGAGGAGGTGCGGCTTTCTGTTGCAACCACCACGGCATCGTTGGTATAATAGCCGCGCATCTTTTTCCCGAATGCTTTCAGGGCCTGCACCAGGTTGTTGTGAACAAAGGAGGGCAACACCGAGCGAAGATCCACAGAACGGATACCAGGGAGATAACTGCAATCCGGTAACGAAACGGAGAGGCTATCATTGCAGAAATCGACCAATCGCTGGGCTGGTGCTACCTGCAGGCCCCCACCCGCGGTGAATGCCGCTTTCTCCACCGCGTTTTGGAATTCCATCAACAATAAGGGATCATTTGCATCACCCTTAGACCTTTCACCTTTGCTTTTTGTCTTAAAGAAAGCGACCGCGTCCTTTATGTCCACGCTCACCACCATGCCGCTGTTCGCATAGGGGTTGTTGCGCTTACTAGGGCTCCAGCCATTTACGACCAATCCATCGGGTTCAGTGGAAGCGGGAGCGATAATGCCGCCCGGGCACATGCAAAAACTAAATACTCCTTTTTCATTCACCTGTTCTACCAGGCTGTAGGAGGCAGGCGGTAATAAAGGGTCGCGCAGCGGGCAATGGTATTGGATCGAGTCGATCAGACTTTGCGGGTGCTCCACGCGTACACCTAAAGCGAATGGTTTTGCTTCGACCAGGATATCCTTTTCATGTAAGAGCCGGAAAATATCCCTTGCTGAATGGCCAGTTGCAAGTATAATCGCGTCACCCTTAATATTATCGCCATCCGCGGTAGTAACACCAGTGATGCTTCCATTTCCCGTCTGAAGGCCGATGACTTTCTTCCCGAAATGGAACTCACCGCCACTGCCTGTTACCTGGTGGCGCATCGCGGTAATGATCTGCGGTAATTTATTGGTGCCGATATGCGGGTGTGCGTCGTACAGAATTTCTTCTTCCGCGCCGAATTGTACAAGGAGATTCAGCACCCGGTCGATACTTCCTCTTTTGTTGCTACGTGTATATAGCTTACCATCGCTGTAGGTTCCCGCGCCTCCTTCGCCAAAGCAATAATTACTTTCAGGATTTACGATACCTTCTTTATTCAATTGCGCGAGATCACGGCGTCTTGCCCTCACATCCTTGCCCCGTTCGAGTACCACTGGCTTAACGCCGAGTTCCAGGCATTTGAGCGCGGCGAACAAGCCTGCCGGACCCGCGCCGATAATAATGACACGATGGTTGAGTTCGGAAGCATCCCTGAAATTGATCCTGGTGATATCCCGGGGGTGAAAAGGCTCATCGATGAAGGCCTGTACCGTGAGATTGATCCATGGTTGCCGGCTCCTGGCGTCGAGGGAACGTTTTAGGATGCGAAAGCCTGTAACCTGCGATGGTTTGGTCCCGGTAGCTGAAGCAATGTACTGGTTGACGGTAGCTTCGTCAGCCACCTCTGAAGGCTTTAGCCTTAAGGAAAGTTTTTGTTGCATGTTGTTAGGTATTGATCCTAAAAAACAAGACTAATCAGAATGGAAGGTCGTCAACCGCGTCGCTGGAAGGAGCATCAGCAGAGAATCCCTGGGATTCGTCAATGGCCTGGCCACCCAGCTTAACGGTTTCCATTCGCCATGCGTCCAGGTTGGTGATATAATTATCCTTGCCATCCTTCGTCCATTTGCTGCCCTTTATATTGAAAAGCACCTTTACCTCGTCACCGATACTAAAACGGTCAGGCATGGCGGTCTTATCCTGTACGCACTGAAATTTTACATAATTTGTAATAGTGCGGCCGTTGATATCTTCAGATTTCTCTACAACGAATTCTCTTGTTTTAAACGTTTCAGTTCTTTGGACGATATCAAATTTCGCCACCAGCCTGCCGGTTAGTTCGTAAGACATAATTAATCAAAATTTATAACGGGCAAATTAAGCTTAAAATCTCCGTTTGCGAAGCAAAAAACTTTGTCGTTTCAGGTGCGTGTTTGTACCTTAACCTTCCACATCACAATGAATAGTCATCTCCGTTTTTTCCTTATTGTTTCACTGGTTGCCATTCAGGCATGTACGCCTCCAAGACTGGTGCCGGCCAGTTTGAACTATAAGAATTACCCGGTGACCGGCAACCTGGAACCTGATTCATCCGTTTTAAGGATGATTTCATTTTACAGCGACAGTGTCAACAAGAAGATGGACCAGGTGATCGGTTTTGCTGTCAACTCACTTAATAAGAGACAACCTGAAGGCGTACTCGGAAATTTCTTTACTGACGCCATGATGGAAATGGCCGCCCGCCGTTTTAATCGTAAAGTAGATGTCGCGGTAATGAACCCCGGTGGGATACGTTCTTACATCTCGCCTGGTGATATTACTGTAGGTAAGATATACCAGTTAATGCCTTTCGATAACCTGCTTGTACTGCAGGAGATCAAAGGATCGGTATTAAAAGCTTTTCTCGATCACACTGCCAGTAGCGGGGGGTGGCCGGTAAAAGGGATAACGATGCAGATCAAGAACCGCAAGGCGGTCAATATATTTATCGAGGGCAAACCGCTTGATGAAAATGCTGTTTACACGATGGCCAACTCAGACTACCTGGCCAATGGCGGCGATTACAGCGAGATGCTGAGACCGGTACCACAGTTGAACCTCGGTTATCTCTTCCGTGACGCGCTGATTGAATATGTACAACAGTTAACGAAGGAAGGTAAACCCGTATCTGCTAACCTCGAAAACCGGGTGAGCAATGCCAATTGACCGGAGAGCTTTTATAAGGAACAGTGGCCTGGCTACCGCGGCGTTAATGGCACCGGCGATGCTGCAGGCAAAGGCAACCGAAAGTTCGCCGACGCTTACCATCCTGCACACCAACGACGTGCACAGCAGGTTGGAGCCCTTTCCCAATGATGGAAGCAGGAATGCCGGTTTGGGAGGAGTTGCCGCGCGTGCGTCTATGATCGCGCAGATAAGGAAGGAAGCAAGTAACGTGTTGTTACTCGATGCCGGTGATATGTTCCAGGGTACCCCTTATTTCAATGTTTACAAAGGAGAGCCGGAAATAAAGGCGATGAGCATGATGGGTTATGATGCGGCTACGATGGGCAATCATGATTTCGACGCTGGTATTGACAACTTCGCCCAACAGCTGACCCACGCATCATTCCCGATCCTTGTATGTAACTATGATTTCACCGGTACGCCGATGGAAGGAAAGGCACATCCATACAAAATATTCCAGAAAGGAGACATTAAAGTTGGCGTGCTTGGCGTAGGGATAGAATTGAAGGGTTTGGTGCCGGAAAACCTCTCCGGAAAGACAAGTTATCAAGACCCGGTAATAAAAGCGAACGAAGTGGCGGATGAATTAAGGAAAAAGCATAAGTGTGATATGATCATATGCCTTTCGCATCTTGGCGACAGGTATAATGACGATAGAATAAGCGATGAATTGCTTGCGAAAGAAACTTACGAAATAGACCTGATAATAGGTGCACATACACATAGATTTTTCGAGGAGCCGAGGAAGTATAAAAACAGGAAAAAGTCAGATGTGATCGTTAACCAGGTGGGGTGGGCTGGTATTCAATTGGGAAGGCTGGATTTCGTTTTCAACCGGTCGGGAAAGAAAGATTTGGCGCAATCCCATACTGTTGTTATTGGCAAAAAAACAAGTGATTAAAAAATTTTTTTTTCAACATAATTTATCCATATTCGCATCCCCGTCCTAGTTTTTCTATACCACCCAATTTTCATAGTAAAAACAAGGATAAATGCGAAAAAAGATACAAGTCTTAACTTAATATAAACGACGTCATTTTTTTTATGCCTAAGAATGCTGAATCTGTTTGGAGCAATTGTTTAAAGATCATAAAAGATATTGTAGAATGGCAGCATTTCAAAACGTGGTTTGAGCCGATCGAGGCAGTTGAATTAAAAGGAAACGTATTACTCATCCAGGTCCCCAGCCAGTTCTTTTACGAATACCTTGAAGAACATTACGTGAATCTCCTCGCTAAAACATTGAAAAGGGAATTGGGAAAAGATGCAAGACTGGAATACCGCATCATGGTTGACAGTGGTAACAATGGTCGCAACGGTTCGATGGACGTACCAGCAGGCAATTTGAAGATCTATTCGAACAACGAAATGGATTTCCCGCTAGTGATCAACAATCCTGTAAAGAACCCTTTTGTTATTCCCGGGCTGAAGAAGATGCAGATCGATCCGCAGCTCAATCCAATTTATACGTTCGATTCTTTTATAGAAGGTGATTGCAACCGCGTCGCCCGTCGCGCGGGTAAGACGGTTGCTGAGAAGCCGGGCGCCAATTCATTTAACCCCCTGGTATTATATGGTGGGGTAGGATTGGGCAAGACGCACCTGGCGCAGGGTATCGGCAACGATGTAAAGCGCCTTCACCCGAATAAGATCGTTCTGTACGTGAGCAGTGAAAAGTTCATCAACCAGTTCCAGGACCACAGCCGCAACAATGCGATCAACGACTTTATCCATTTTTACCAGCTGATCGACGTACTTATTATAGATGACGTGCAGTTCTTTAGTCGCGCGGAAAAATCACAGGACGCTTTCTTCGCCATATTTAACCACCTGCACCAGAGTGGTAAGCAACTGGTGCTGACTTCGGATAAGTCACCCAAGGACCTCGATGGAATGCAGGAAAGGTTGCTGAGCCGTTTCCGTTGGGGACTGAGTGCCGACCTGCAGGTGCCAGATTACGAGACAAGGATCGAGATCCTCGAGCGCAAAATGAAGAACGATGGTTTGGACATGCCCAAGGAAGTAGTGAAGTACGTGGCATATAATATCAATACCAATATCCGTGAACTGGAAGGGGCATTGATCTCCCTGCTGGCCCAGTCGTCGCTGAACAAGAAAGACATCGACCTCGAGTTAGCTAAAAAAGTACTACGCAACTTTGTTAAGACCAGCAGCAAAGAGATCACGATCGATGCCATCCAAAAGATGGTGTGCGAGTTCTTTGATGTTTCTTATGATAAATTACTTCAGAAGACCCGTAAGCGCGAGATCGTGCAGGCAAGGCAGATCACCATGTATCTTGCCAAAGCCTTTACGAAGAATTCGCTTAAGACGATCGGGGAGCATTTTGGGGGCCGCGACCATACTACTGTGATCCACAGTTGCCAAACTGTGAAGGACCTGATGGACACCGATTCTATTTTCCGTGAGAACGTGATGGAATTAACCCAAAAGGTGCAATTAGCTGCTATGTGAGAACCAATTGAACGACCAGAACTTTTATCCCGGCCATATCGTTGGCCGGGATTTTTGTTTCATACCACTATCATAGCGAACCTGGTATCCTGCTGAATGCCATATGGCCGTAAAGCCTATAGATTTATGAAAATTCATATTTGGAGTTTACCATTTTACGGCTATTTTTGCCGTCCTTATTAATCAGCCCGGTGAGGTGGATGAGTGGCTGAAATCAGTAGTTTGCTAAACTGCCGTACGGGTTAAACTGTACCGCGGGTTCGAATCCCGCCCTCACCGCAAGAATTCCAACTCACCCGACATAACCCGGTTTACCGGGTGACCGTCCGGGTGAGTTTTTTTATCAGGCTAACTATCAGCTGTTTCTTTCTATCAGCTTATACCCATAACCCCTGATGGTGAGTATCTCTACCGACTTATCACAATCCAGGTAGTTGCGTAACCTGTTGATATAAACATTCATGGTTTTGCTGTTGAAGGCGTTGTCGCTCCCCCATAATTCCGACAGGAGCACCTGGCGATCAACAACGGTTGATTTGGCCTCACAGAGTCTTTTGAGCAGCTCTACTTCTTTATAAGAAAGTTGAAACCGGTTGGAGTCATTTGCCAGTTCGTGTGTAGAGGAGTTCAAGGTGAAGCTGCCCAATTTATACACGTTATGTGCAGCAGGCGAAACGTTGCCTGCCACCCTGGCAAAAGACCTGATCCTTGCAATTAGTTCTTCCATCACAAAAGGTTTCCTGATGTAGTCATTGCATCCAAGGTCGAAAGCTTTCACCAGGTCATCGGTGAGGGGCTTGGCGGTGAGCATGATAATCGGTACATCTTTATTGACCGCCCTGATCTGTTTTACGGCGCTGAATCCATCACTTCCCGGCATCATGATATCAATAAGGACGATTTTGGGATCCAGCGAAGCGAAAAGGCGGTAGCCATCTTCACCATTGTGCGCATATGATACATCAAATCCATAGAGGGCAAGTGTATCCTTTAAGATCTGGCAAAGCTCCACCTGGTCTTCTATCAACAAGATCGGTATCATAGGTGTTTCGGTAGGGTTATGATAAATTCTGTTCCCGATCGAGGTTTCGACTGCACCGAGATATTGCCCCCATGCTTCTTGACGATACTACTGACATAGTATAATCCAAGCCCAAACCCTTTAATCGACTGTGCATCACCCTGCGGGACGCGAAAGAACTTTTCAAATATGTTTTTAAGGAATGGCGGCGGAATTCCCATCCCGTTGTCATGGATCCTGATGGTGCAATCGCGGCTATTTTCAGCAATATCAATATTAATATTCACGGGTCCGTTGGAATACTTGATGGCATTGTCTATTATGTTATGAAAGGCGGTTTCCAGGTGAAGCCTGTCGCCCTGCATAAAAACAGATCCTTCCCCGGTTAAGCGGAAGGTAACCGGTTTTTCTTCGAGGACGGAGTGGCTTTGTATAAGCTCGCCAAACAAGGCGTGGAGGTCTATCTTTTCTTTTTTAAGGGTGAAATCTGAAACATCCTGCACTGCTGAATCCAGGATCCTTTCCACGAAGTCATTGAGTAGTTGCAACTGCCTTTTGCTTGTATGCAGGTAAAAGCTGCCACGTTCAGTGGGAGGCAGCTGGAGTTCCAGGGCTTGCAATCCCGCCGACGCAATCGTGATCGGCGTTTTCATTTCATGGGTGATATTATTGATGAAGTCGGTCTTTAGTTCATTGAGCCTTTTTTGCTTCCGGATGGTCTTGTATACAAACACCAGCGCCGCGTTACCGATAAGAAGTATGAATCCAAAAGCCACCAGGGGCCATAAGAGATCATCCCCCCGAAAGGCGGGATCATCTTTCACCTCGGCGAAGATGAGGATATTGGAATTGTACGGCAGGCGCATCGGGTTGGTGGAGTATATATACTCCTTTCTTTTTTTCTGGGCCCACATTACCGGGATCAGTTGTCGCTCAAATCTTCTCCCCGGCATCGTGATCGTATCAAGGCGATACGCGGCCTTGATTTGCTTTGCATCAAGCGCCTTCCTGAAAATGCTGTCAAACAAAGGGAGGTCGATCGACCGGAAGGCCGGGATGTTCAGAATCGGCTCAATGAAAACAGGGTCGACGGTATCAGTAGCCAGGGATGAATAAGCCGCGTGCAGTGTAACGCTTTGCGAATCCAACCGGCTAACCTCGATCTTTTTAGCGGAATAGGCGATCAAGGAGTGATTTGGCCTTGCGGCACTATCGATTGCTTTCAGCTTATGGTAATCGGAAAGGGTAGCGAGCAGGGCAGCTGAACATGCGGCACCGAACCTGGACTTCGCTTCAGTAATGCGTTCGAGGATAAGGTAGACCTGGAGACCATTAAAAAACAGGAAGAAGAGAATAATAAGTAAAGAAGCTAGCCGCGCAGATGGTTTCATCACTTGCAATTGAAAAGCGTAAGATAAGCCAGGATGTAGGAAACCGCCAACACTATTTGATAGAAGAACATCACGCAAAAACGTCGCACCGCCTGTCCTGTGATAACGATGATTGGACCTTGCAGCTTGCCACCTATCCGACATTTATTTTCATTTATCTTAATTAAGTTCTGTTAGCCATTCTTGCGCTTCGCGCGTAGTTCTTTTGTTCTTCCCTGGAGGATATTGGACAGACCAATGCGGTGCATTGTTGAACAAAATCCTGCAAACCCAAAATAATAGGTATATGAAGAATGGTAACATCTACAAGACAGTCGTACTCCTGGCTTTTTGCCTGGCCTCCTTTGTTTATGGCAGCGCACAGGAATTTACCGTCAAGGGCAAGTTGGTTGACAGTGCTTCGGCAAAACCGGTGCCTCACGCTACGATCAATTTCCAGGAGGTGGAGAAAAAGATCTCCAAGACGGTGATCTCCGACCAAAGCGGCGCGTTTCAAACAACGCTATTACCTGGCAAGTACAAAGTAGTGATCACGCATAGCAGTTTCCGGAAAAAAGGCATGCCTTTGAAAGTGGAGGGACAGGATATAGACCTGGGAAGCATGCAGCTTATCACTATGGTGAAAAACCTGGCGGAAGTAACGGTCACCGCTACCAAGCCAATGGTAGAACAGCAGGGAGACAGGCTTATTTATAACGTTGAACAAGATCCTGCCGCGAAATCGGAATCGGCGAGTGATATATTGCGGAAAACACCGTTCGTTACCGTGGATGGCGACGGTGCGATACAGGTGAATGGACAATCGAATTTCAAAGTATTGCTGAACGGAAGGGAAACCGCTATGTTCTCACAAAATGTAAAAGAAGCTTTAAAGGCTTTCCCCGGCGCCACCATCTCCAAGATCGAGGTCATTACCTCGCCTTCTTCGAAGTATGACGCGGAAGGCGTTGGCGGTATTATCAATATCATCACAAAGAAAAAGCTCGCTGGTTACCAGGGAAACTTCAATTCAAATATTACAACGCTCGGACACAAGAATGGTGGGCTGAACCTAAGCCTGAAGACCGGCAAAGTAGGTATTTCCGGGATGTACAACATGATGACCAATGGCGGTATCACCAGCCAGCAACTTTCGGTTACAACACCCGGCTACCCGGCTGCTTTCGCCAGGAGAGAAGTGGGTGGAGGGCGGCATACCAACCTCTTCTTTCACCAGGGGAACGTGGAACTGAGTTATGACCTCGATAGTACCAATACTCTTGTTGTTTATGGAAACATGGGCCGGCACCGCAATGAAACCGTGACGCAGCAGGACATCTACACTTTATATACAAGCGGGAGTTCAGATATCAGCCCTTATTTCCTGGAGACCGAGTTCGCGATGCCGACACATGGCTTTGGCGGTGATTATATACGGAAATTCAAGGGGAAGCCACAAAAGGAGTTCAGTGTCCGGTTTAATGCCATATATAATACGAACGAAAATTTTGCCAACAGCCAGCAGGAAATCGGTGGTACTGACCGGTTCATCCTGAACAACAGCGAAGCATTCAACCGTGAATACACCGTGCAGGCAGACCTGGTGGAGCCGTTGAACAAGACCACGCGGATCGAGACAGGTATTAAAACTATTTTCAGAAGCGCATTTTCCGATTTCGCGAGCCAGGTAAAATTCAAGACTTCAGATCCTTATCTCCTGGATCCCGAAAACAGTGACCGGTTTTCTTACGACCAGGATGTGTACGGCGCGTATGGATCGGTGAATAAGACCATAAATGGTATGACTGCTCGCCTCGGCATCCGCCTGGAGCATACGCGGGTGCATGGTGATTTCACCAGTACCAATACCATCGTGGAGCAACGGTATACCAACGTTATCCCGAACCTTTACCTCTCTAAGCCGTTCAGTAAAACAATGAACTCCAACCTGACGTATCACATGCGCCTGGGAAGGCCGTCCATATCAAGCCTGAACCCATTTGTAAACAACAGCGACTCGCTGAACATTAGTTTTGGTAACCCGGATCTTGGACCCCAGATCATTCATAGCGTCACCTGGCAGAACCGCTTTTTCAAAGGCCCGAAGTTCATATCTATCAATACAGGCTTTAATTTTTCGAATAACCTCATTATACAAAGTCCAAGCTTTGATGCTGCCAAGGGCATTACCTCCGTTACCGGCGCAAACGCGGGCCAGATCCGGGAGTTTGTGCTGGGCTTTAATTCAAACCTTCCTTTGAAAAAATGGAACATCGCGGTGAATGCCTCCGGCCGTCTGGCACGTATGCGCAACAGCCTACAAACTTCCTGGGCAACGAATACGGCAGGCAATGCGAACGTGAACCTTACTTATAAGGCGACCACACGCTTTACCATAGCTTCCAACAGCGGATATTTTGTTCCCCTTCGTACCCCTAATATGAGTTTCCCGAACAATTATTTCTATGGCTTTAATTTTATTTACAAAGTGTTGAAGCAAAAAATGACGCTCACTGCGACGGTCAATAACTTCTTCGAGAAGGACAGAAAACTGACCTTCCTAACGGAAAACCCGTATTTCATCACTCAGAATACAAATACGATACCCTTCCGGAATATTGGGTTCTCGCTGAATTATAGTTTCGGCAAGCTCAAGGAAAATGTTTCGAAGAAGAAAGGCATCGATAATGACGACCAGGTGCAGTAAGATACCTATGACCGCGTAAAGTGTTTAGGAGGCCCATTTTCATTGCCTGGCAATGGACACATTACGGATCTGTTCCATGTAACTGCCTTTAAATACCTACTGACCAGGAAAAGAACGCATGTGCGTTCTTTTTTTTGCCCGGGGCTACTCTGCCCATATTTATGCATTTTTGTACATTACTGAATCTTACCCGTACCAAAATGATTGATATGAAAAGAATTCTCCTGGTATTCTGTGTCTTACTTAGCTTATCCAGCATCGCACAAAAGAAGCTGGGGCTGATCGTAGCCATCGGCGAATACCCCAAGAACAGTGACTGGCGCAACCTCAGTTCGTTAAATGATGTTAAATATGTAAAGGCGTCGCTGCTCCAGAACGGGTTCAGCGAAAGTAACATCGATACCTTGTTCAATAAAGCTGCCACCAAGGCGGGCATATTGAAGTCGCTCGACAATCTCATCGGTCGCGCCGGTAAAGGAGACATTGTGGTCTTTCATTTCTCAGGGCACGGACAGCAGATATTCGATGACAACAGGGACGAGGCCGATGGTTACGACGAGGCGCTGATCCCTTATGATGCCGCCGCGAGGTATGACCAGGTCTATTACAAAGGCGAAAACCATCTGCGTGATGATCAACTTGGCGCGAAACTCCAGCTGTTGAGAGACGCGGTTGGGCATGAAGGCAGCGTGGTAGTCTTGATCGATGCGTGCCATTCCGGTACCGCTACGAGAGGTTTGGAGGACAAAAAGAAGAATGAAGGCTTTGTCGCACGTGGGAAACCTGAGCCGTTTAAAAAGGCGGGTTATACCGACGATACCAAATTTGTACTGGGCGGTAGCAGTGCCAATGAATTTTTCGGAGGGGATAACGTAGGGAATATGATCGTTATCAGCGCATCGAGCCCACAGCAGGTGAACTATGAAATGAAGGACAGTTATAACGCCGGTGTGGGTTCCCTCTCATACGCTTTCGCAAACGCGATCACTTCGTTGAAGCCGGGCAGTACTTACGCGGTATTATTCGAAAAGATCAAATCGCAGATCCAGGCGAAGTTCCCGTCCCAGATACCCATGATAGAAGGAAAAACTAATCAGGAAATCTTTTCCAATAACTACATTGTTCCTGAGAGTTATATAGCCGTTCAACAGTGGCTGAACGATTCAATGTTCTCGATCAACGCCGGGATGCTGAGCAATATCAACCGCGGCGCAAAAGTGAAGATCTACGCCCTGAATGACCGGGAAGAAACGACGGTACTTGCCGAGGGATATATCAAGGTAGTGGGCAGTTTCCAGAGTTTCGGAGTGGTGGATAAGGTGCTGCCAAGGGGAGAAGCCTATCGTGTTAAAGTGGATGAATCAGGATATGGTGATTTTTCCGCTACCCTTCAGTTTCGGGCGAAGGATACGAAAGCGGTACAACCGGCTTCCCTTATCAAGCAGATGAAAAGTTATATTAAACCGTACCAGTACCTGTCGGTCGCGAACAATCCTGATTACATCGTGGATGTGCAGACCATGAAAACCGGTAGCAACGCTGTGATGCTTATTGACAAGTCTGACAGTACGCGCTGGGCGGTGCAGCTGAAGAAAGGAGATACGCTGAGCAAGGAACAGTTGGCGCAGATGCTCGATAATCTTAAAAGGGCTATGCGCGTAAATTACCTGCGCAACATGCGTGATGGCGGCACCCTGGCTACCGACGTAACTGTGGAACTGATACCCGCCGCCGGCAAGGTAGAGCTAGGGGCGGACCTCGTGTTGAAGCCGAGGGATGTGTTCAGCATTAAGATCACGAATAACAGTCATCATGATCTTTATTTCACCCTGATCGACCTGTTGCCTGACAACGATTTGAAAGTGCTGATTCCAGAAGAAGATGGAAGCCCGGCAGATTACATGGTGCAATCCAAAGCGGTAAAACAGATCGATGATGTGGAAGTAGACGCCGAAACACCGTTGGGTACCGAGTACATGAAATTTATCTTCACCAAGAAGCCGATGGATCTTCGGCCGGTTTTCCAGCGCTCAGCGCACCGGGGGCCCAATAGTAAGACTGGTATAGAAGAGGTTTTTGACGATATGTTCAAAGATGGTAATGACCTGCAATCGACCCGTTCTAATCTTCCGAAGGTGAAAGTGGATGAAATAGGAGTGGTGACCAGGGCATTTAGCATTAAGCGCTAAACGGTACAACGAATTTTAAAGGCCCGCTTATCGCGGGCTTTTTTGTGCGAGGTAATGTATTGACGAGGGCGGGAGGGCAGCGTGGTCACCTGGAAGTGCGCCCGGGAGTGCGACAGCCTTTGCCGGCGGATTCGAACAGGCGGTAGGGTGGTGTTGCATTACCGTCAAATAGCGGTGTAATACGGGTGTGATATAGGTATGATATCGGTGTGGTATAGGGAAAGGTCTCTATAATGTCTCTATAATGTCTCTATAACGTCTCTATAAGGTCTCTATAAGGGTAGGCAAATTGCGCCTAAAATGTATTATGGCCGATGTTGTGGAACGGCCTGAGCAAGCGGTAGGTGAATACAGAAGAAACCTGGGTGAACCAGTTTAAATAAAGGTAAAAAATGGAAGTTGATTTCCGAAAAAAAATGGGATCGCGTTTAGAAAAATCAGGTCATAAGATGACGGGTTAGCATCCAGTGGCTGCGATAGCAAACCAGCATATTTTTCTAACCATCTCTTGATGCCCTGGCCTTTATTTGTTTTTCAAGTTTCATTGCTTCTGACCGGGATGGAAGGTTGACATAACCTGTCAGTTTCCATGGCGCTCCATGTTTAATACTGGGGGTTTCCCCGCTGTTGTGCCTTGCCAGACGGGTTTCAATGGAATTGGTTTGCCCGTAGTAGAATTCTTTTATTGATTCGCTGTAGAGGATGTAGACGAAGTACATAATAGAGACTCCGAAGCTAATAAGGATGCCGGCGCGAACAGTCTCAAAAAAGATTAGTTGAGGAAGCATAAAAAAAGAGCCACTGTAATAGCGACTCTTGATTTTCGGTTAGTCGGGAGGATCCCGCTGGAAGCGGGACGACCCTCCCGCCCAAGGCGGGATAGTCTAACCGGGCTGAACTATATAAAAAAAGAGCCACTGTTATAGCGACTCTTGATTTTCGGTTAGTCGGGAGGATCCCGCTTGAAGCGGGACGACCCTCCCGCCCAAGGCGGGATAGTCTAACCGGGCTAAACTATATAAAAAAAGAGCCACTGTAATAGCGACTCTTGATTTTCGGTTAGTCGGGAGGATCCCGCTTTAAGCGGGACGACCCTCCCGCCCAAGGCGGGATAGTCTAACCGGGCT
>JAJTCI010000246.1 GCA_021323155.1 Chitinophagaceae bacterium
GCGAAGGCCTCGGAGAAATCCTTGAACTTGAACTTCCGGTAGAGCTTGTTATTGATCTTTTCCCACATAACGAATATTTGAAGTTTGAGATTTAAAGTTTGAGATCGGTCGTCCTTTCCAGTGGCCTAAACCAATTTCCCCGTCAGAAGATCATATTGCCCTTGTTTTTTATCTTTTCATTTGTCAGTTCAGCAACCATCTGCACAGCGGAGATCTGCTTCACCGTTTGCATAAGTGCGTTGCATCTTTCGTCGTCATATATATTCCCTTTCATCAGCCAGAGGAAATCCATGTGCCGGAATTCAGGAAGTAAATACTCGCCGTCGTAATGATTGTGATATATATAATGAATGAGTGCGTTCGCCGGCTCAATGAATTGGTAAATGGAGAAAGAATAGTTGCGCTCTTTTTTGCGCAGTTGTATCTCTATCTCCGGGTTCAGCCGGAAATCATAACCGGTCACGTTATTGAGCTGCCAGCAGAACTGGTAGTTTCTCAGGGACGCGGTGATGCCAAACAACCTGGTTTCATCAAAGAAATCATCCGTGAGCTCTTCTGTATTTAGGCGGTATTTGATCATTATTGGAATTCTATATCGAATTCTTTTTCCTCCGTTCCTCTTTTAATGCGAAGCCTGGTCTTGTCGCCTTTCTTGAATTTACTCAAGGCTATCATATAACTGTTCACGTCAACAAACTTATATTCCCCCAACTGCAGTAACACGTCACCCGCTTTCAGTCCTGCCTTCTCTGCCAGTTTACCCGGGCTCACCCCATCGATCCTTACGCCGGTGCCGGAATATCCATAATCAGGTATCACACCCAGGCTTACGGTAAAGCGCGTTGACCTCCCCATATCCGGCTCCCTTGTTTTCAGGAAGCCAAGCTTGCCTTTGCTGTCAGTGGCAGTGATGATATTGTAGATGTACTTAACGATCGCTCGCTGCCCCTCGTAATTGATCTTCTCCGCGTCATCACTGGCTTTATGATAATCACTATGGCTGCCGGTGAAAAAGAATAACACCGGTATGTCCTTCCGGTAGAAGGATGCGTGGTCGCTCGGTCCGCTGCCGCTGCTGTCTGTTTTGACCACCAGGCCGGGGTTCGCGGTATGGATCACCTCGCTCCAAACCGGTGATGTCCCATAACCACCCACCGTGAGTTTTCTTGCGCTATCATACCGTCCCACCATATCCATGTTGATCATATAATTCGCCGGCGTGCTAGTGGTAGGATTGTCCAGCCAGTATTTACTCCCGTGCAATCCCAGCTCTTCACCCGAGAAAGAAATGAAGAGGTAGTTGTTGTTCTTGGGCCCATGCTTCTTCAGCATCCGCGCGAGTTCTATCAGCGCAGCCGTACCACTGGCGTTGTCATCCGCGCCGTTATGGATCAGGTGACCGGTGTCCAGCGCGTTCTTGTCAGTGCCATAACCAAGATGGTCATAATGCGCACCGAGGATCACAGTATTGGCTGCACCATGGTCCAGGTAGGCCACCACGTTATGCCCGGTGCGTTTCTTATTCGTAAAAGTTACTGCAATGTCAAGGTCAAGTTCGGATGACTTATCACCAAGCGCTTTCTTCGCGCCGGCTGCGGTAACATACAATACTGCTATGGGTGCCGAAGGCGTTTTGTCGTTCTTGTTGAATTGGACGTTGTCAACTTCTTTCCCGGAATTATAGAGGATTAGCGCGCTTGCCTGTTTTGACGCGGCCCGTTGTGCTTCTTTCAGTATGGCTTCATTGATATCGTAATGTGGGTTGGTCTTGTTCTCTTCGATCCATGTCTTCACGTCGACGAACCACGGGTGACCGGATTCCCTCAGGGAAACGGCGGCCGATCCTTTAAGCAGTCCTTGCCATGAATAAGCAAGTGGAAAATAATCCGTGTGCAGCACGAGCTCTTTCCCGTTCACTATGAAAAACGAGCCGGGGGCTACCTGCTTTCCTTCATTGATCTCGAAAGCTTGTATAAACCCATCCGTTCCTTTTGGATCGAGACCAATGTCTTTGTACTGCTCCGCGATATAATTCATCGCCAGCTCCTCACCCTTTGTACCTGTTTGCCTGCCTTCCAGCTTGTCATCGGCCAGGTATTCCACGTGGCTTTTCAGGTTTGTTAACAGCCTGGCATCTGCCCTGCTTTCTTCACCATCTCCAATGGTCTTTTGTGACGAACATGCTGTCAGGAATAAAGCCGCGGCCAGTAACCATTTCATGTGACTTGTGTTAGTCTTACAAAAATAGGCGGATGCACTATGCAAATACGATCCGCGACTGTCCAAAACCCGCGTTAATCTCCCGATCTCGTAATCTGCCCCCGTGGTTTGAGGTTACTTTTGCCGGGATGCACAGCCCCCGTTTACAAATAGCCCTGGTGGGTAACCCGAACAGCGGGAAAACCTCGCTGTTCAATGCATTAACCGGCCTGAACCAGAAAGTGGGCAACTTCCCGGGTGTTACGGTAGACAAGAAGTCTGGCAACATCCGCCTGGATGAAACCACAGCGGCTGAAGTCATCGACCTTCCCGGTACCTACAGCCTCTACCCCCGTCGTGCGGATGAGTGGGTGGCTTACAAAGTATTGATGGGTATGGATCCTGAGGTCCAGCCCGACGTAGTGGTCCTGGTAGCCGACGCCAGCAACCTGAAACGCAACCTGCTTTTCTGCAGCCAGATCATCGACCTGAAGGTACCGGTAGTAGTCGCGCTCACCATGAACGACATCGCCGCGAACAAAGGCATCAAGATAGAAGTGGAAGGCCTCGCGACAGAACTGGGCGTGCCGGTGGTGGTGGTGAACCCACGAAAGAATAAGGGACTAACGCAACTAAAAAAAACACTGGCGCAACTGCACAAGCTGAATCTGAAAGCGCCCGCGAGAAGCTTCATCGACAACAAAAGCCTCGCCGCCGCGCCAATTGAACGTGTACAGAAATTATTTCCGCACCTGAGTGATTACGCTTCGGTGCATTACCTCATCAACCACGAGCACTTCCCTTTCGATGCGAAGATGCAGGACTCGATCGAGCAGATAGAGATCGACCATAAATTTAATCCCACCAAGACGCAGGCGGAGGAGATCATGCAACGCTATACGCATATCCGGCAGGTGATGCAGCAGCACGTGATCGAGCCCGACCCGTTGCAAAAGAAAATGTTCACGGAAAGACTCGACAACATCCTCCTTCACCGTGTCTGGGGCTATGTCATCCTCTTATCCGTACTGTTCCTTTTATTCCAAAGTATATTCTGGCTGGCGCAATACCCGATGGACGCCATCGAGTGGAGCTTTTCTAAAATAACCGGTTTTCTGAACGCGAACATGGCCGAGGCTTGGTGGAGCAACCTTATCGTCAACGGCTTCGTGGCAGGTCTCAGTGGCATCTTCGTGTTCGTACCACAGATCATGATATTGTTCGGGCTCATCACCATACTTGAAGATTCGGGTTACATGGCAAGGATCAGCTTCCTAACCGACCGGCTGATGCGCAAGGTGGGACTCAACGGTAAAAGCGTGATGCCCATGATCAGCGGTTTCGCCTGCGCGGTGCCGGCCATCATGAGCGCAAGGAATATCGAGAACAGGAAAGAACGCTTACTCACCATCATGGTCACGCCTTTGATGAGTTGCAGCGCGCGCCTACCCGTGTATACCATCCTCATCGGCCTCGTCATACCCGATACGCATTACCTGGGCTTCCTGAGCCTGCAGGGACTGGTGATGATGGGCCTCTACCTGCTCGGAACGGTGATGGCGCTGATCGTGAGCTACGTGATGAAATGGTTTATCAGCATCAAAGAGAAAAGCTTCTTTATACTCGAGTTGCCGGTATACCGTGAACCCAGGTGGAAGAATGTTGGCGTGACAATGATCGAGAAGGCAAGGATCTTTGTTTTCGACGCGGG
>JAJTCI010000247.1 GCA_021323155.1 Chitinophagaceae bacterium
TGCACCAGACAGTACTAGAGGTCAATCTCACGGCGCTGGTGCACAACCTGAAGGTGTACCAGCAACAATTAAAGCCCTCCACCAAACTGATGGCTATGGTGAAGGCGTTCAGCTATGGGAGCGGTACCGCGGAAGTCGCGCGGGTATTACAATTTCATAAAGTAGATTACCTGGCAGTCGCCTATGTAGACGAAGGCGTGGAGTTACGCAAGGCGGGTATCAGCCTGCCCATCATGGTGATGAACCCCGATGAACTGAGTTTTGATGCGATGGTTGATTACAACCTGGAGCCCGAGATCTACGGCCTGCATATATTGGAAAGTTTTACAAAGTTTATTGCGGCGCAGGGACTACAGCAATTCCCCATCCATGTTAAGATAGACACCGGCATGCACCGCCTTGGCTTTGAGCAAGCGGACCTGCCGGCGTTTTGTAAAACCGTGACAGCAAACAAGAGCCTCGCGGTCCGTTCTGTTTTTACCCATCTTGTCGCCAGCGAGGCAGCAGAACATGACGCATTTACACGGGAACAGGCGCGGCGTTTCGACGAGGCCTGTAGCCTCATACAGTCAGCCCTGGACTATTCGTTCCTCCGGCACGTGGGTAATTCTTCTGCCATTAACCGTCACCCCGATCTGCAGTATGACATGGTGCGCCTGGGTATTGGGTTATACGGTGTTGACAGTTCCGCCGAGGTACAGGAACAACTGCAGACCGTAGCGGTATTGCGCTCTACCATTTCACAGATCCGTACAGTGACGGCGGGCGAAACCATCGGGTATAATCGCAGGGGAGTTGTAGAGAAAGACAGCCAAATCGCCACCGTACGCATCGGGTATGCCGATGGGCTCAGCCGCCAGGTGAGTAATGGCAAAGGGTTCATGTGGGTGAATGGTAAAGCAGCACCGGTCATTGGCAACGTGTGTATGGATATGACAATGATAGATATTACCGGCATTCAGAATGTTGGGGTGAGTGACGAGGTGGAGGTCTTTGGAAAAAACATCCCGGTGCAGCAGCTGGCCGGGTGGTGTAATACCATTTCATACGAAGTGCTGACAGGCGTGAGCCAACGGGTAAAACGCGTATATGTGGACGAATAAAGCCAGCTTCCATCATTTTGTTAACCCGGGAGAATCTATAAGCCAGATCATTATCTTTGGCAATCTTTAAAAATCACGCAGTGAGAGCAAGACAGGTATTCCTTATTATTTTCCTTATCATATTGGCAGACCAGGCGCTGAAGTTTTACATCAAACTGAATTATGCGTATGGCGAGGAAACAAAAGTGATCGGGGACTGGTTCCGGCTACACTTCGTAGAAAATGAAGGCATGGCCTGGGGCTGGAGCTTCGGGGGTAGTTTTGGAAAGATCGCGCTTACTTTATTCCGGCTTGCCGCTGTGATCTTCGGTGTGTTCTATATCCGGAAGATCATACGGAGAAAAGAACACAAAGGATTTATCCTCTGCGCGGCATTGATCTTTTCCGGGGCTTTGGGTAATCTGATCGATAGCCTTTTCTACGGGATGATCTTCGAAAACAGCACCGGCGTGTCTGTTGCAAGGTTATTTCCTCCTGAAGGTGGTTATTCCTCTTTCCTTCATGGCCGCGTGGTGGACATGTTATACTTCCCGCTGGCGGACGGGCACTTCCCCAAATGGTTCCCGATCTGGGGTGGTGAATATTTCGAATTTTTCCGACCGGTATTCAATATTGCCGACGCGTCTATATCCGTAGGCGTGATAGCGATCCTCATTTTCCAGAAAAAATTCTTTGGTAAGCATCATGACAAGAAAACGGAAACGGTAGAAGTTGTGGAAGCGGACCAGGTGATCGATGCCGATGTAACCCCGGTTCCTCCTTTGAAAGATGCCGATGCGGCGCCTGACAGGCCGGGCTTCTAACGCTGGTGATCCAGGCTATTTACTGTACCTGTACTTTTAGTTTCCCTAGTGTAATGGTTTTCGTATTCCCGGTAGCGTCTTTCGCTGTTCCGGTAAACGTCGCGTCCATTACTTTGGTAACTGTATCAAAGGCTGTCACTGTAAAGATGATATTACTGCCGTCGCCCTGGCGTGAATCGTAAATGGTATTGCCTGCAGGCGTCTTGAATTCGAAAACAGCGGTTCCACTCGTAGTTGAATAAGTTCCCGAAGGAGGCGCAGTGGGTGACCCGAGTTGAAGTGAAATATAGATCGTAGTATCGTTCGTCAATGGTTTGCCATAGATCCTTAGGAAGCCAACCATTCCTACCATCCTTACAGTGGCTGAGTCCACATGGCCCTGGTAATGTTTAGCGCCTTCATTGAACATCCATGCCGTGTCTGCATTGTTCACTGTTGGTGGAGGAGCCGTTCCTGCTCCGACTGGCACACTAAAACTGCAGAAGCTGCCACTGAATGACACGGTGAACTGCGTGGTGACCGGAATAATCGGTTTGCCTTTACCCTTCAATCGAACGGTGACAGCGCCGGTAGTGGAAAAGAAACCAGAATCCCTGAACGAGAAACCGTTCATCGTATCGGTAGTGATCTTGTATTGACCAGGTGTTACCACGTTTACCTGCACATCAACATAGTTACTGTCCGCAAGGGTTTGATTTTCCTTATATGTGCCTTTGACCACCGCTGCTTTGCAGTTACCCGACGAATCCAGAAGAGAGCCTACCGCCAGGCCAGCATTATTGCCACCCGTCTCGATGCTACGTTCCTTCTCGCATGCAAGGAATAAAACCAGGCAGGCAGGGATCAATATGAATAATACACGCTTCATGCGACAAAGAAATGTTTTTTTGATCAAATGGTTGTGTAAGAAAGATTTAAGCCGGATGAATAACGCTGCCCCGGCCTGTTTAGTATTTTTCCCTGGCTATTTAACAGCGGTTCCCCGGTCTTTGTTTTACCAGTGCAAAAATAAAGCCGCCCTTAGGGACGGCTTGAATATCAGCTCAGGTCGCCGACCATATTGGCCGGTATCACCCATTCGTCGAATTGTTCCGGGGTTACATAACCCAATTTCACTGCCATTTCCTTCAATGTGGTGCCCTCTTTATGGGCCTTTTGAGCGATCTCCGCCGATTTGTAATATCCGATCCGGGTATTCAGCGACGTGACCAGCATCAGGCTGTTCTCGAGGTGTTTTTTGATATTAGCTTCGATTGGCTCGATACCCTCCGCGCATTTGTCGTTAAAGCTCACGCATCCGTCACCGATCAGCCGCGCCGAATGCAGGAAATTAAAGATCATCACCGGCTTGAAAACATTCAGTTCGAAATGCCCGGTCGCGCCACCGATGTTGATGGCCACATCATTGCCAAGCACCTGCGCCGCTATCATTGTCAATGCCTCGCACTGCGTGGGGTTCACCTTGCCCGGCATGATCGAAGAGCCGGGTTCGTTGTCGGGAATGAATATCTCGCCAATGCCACTCCGGGGACCAGAGGAAAGGATCCGTATGTCATTAGCGATCTTCATCAGGCTCACCGCCACGGTCTTTAATGCGCCGTGCGCTTCTACGATCGCGTCGTGTGCGGCCAGTGCTTCGAATTTATTCTCCGCGGTGATGAAAGGAAGACCGGTGAGTTCCGCGATCTTCTTTGCCACGAGTTCCGAATATCCCTTCGGCGTATTGATACCGGTGCCCACCGCAGTGCCACCGAGCGCCAGTTCGGAGAGATGCGCAAGCGTGTTGCGGATGGCCCTGAGGCCATGATCGAGCTGAGAAACATAACCGCTGAATTCCTGTCCAAGGGTAAGCGGCGTCGCATCCATAAAATGCGTCCGGCCGATCTTCACCACTTTCATATACGCCTTGCTTTTTACCGCAAGCGTGTCGCGTAGTTTTTCAATACCAGGAATAGTGGTCTCCACCAGCATTTTATACG
>JAJTCI010000248.1 GCA_021323155.1 Chitinophagaceae bacterium
TCCTGGAAATGAATATTTGCGCCGCCGCTGCGAGAAGTTCGTCCGCCTCAATATATCTTCCCTGGTAAACATTTACCATTCCCAGGTTGATAAGACTTAGCGCGTATTCCGGGTGCTGGTTGCCGAGCAGTTTTTTACGGATGTCCAGGGATTTTCGGTAAGCTTCTTCGGCCAGCGCATAGCTTCCCATCTCGAAATAGGTGATGCCGATATTTGAATACAGCGAAGCCGCCTGCCTGGTTTCGGCTCCGGCGGAAGATGTTTCATCCGCCAGCGCCTCTTTAAAAGTGGCAATGCTTTGCTGGCTGTTGCCTAACCGGTTGTATACCGTTCCCAATGCTTCTTTTGCAACGGCTAACAGGTGGTGGCTTCCTTTCGTTATTTTTTTGATGATCCTGATGCCTTCCAGTGCATGGTTTTCCGCGGCGCTCAATTGATTCAGCTGTACTTCCACACCGCCCAATACAATGAGCAGTTCCGCCACTTCGATACTTTCCTTTCCTTTAGACGCGGTAATTATTCGCGTCAGTTCATCCAGCATTTTTTTTGCTTCGGTAAGATGCCCGCTTTGAACGTAACTATAAGCCAGGCTTTGCGAAGTCAGGTGATACAGATCATCAGCAGACAGGCCGAGATCGCCGAGTAGTTGCAGTGATTTCAGGAAGTACTCCTGCGCTTTGGAAAAGTCTCCACGGTCAGAATAAAAATTGCCGGTGCCCTTGTATACCAGTGCAAGCGACATTTTTTCAGATGGCAATGAAGATTCGTAAATAGAGATCGCTTCCAGGATGTAGCGCTCCGCTTCAATGTTTTTTTGCTGTCCACTGGCGGCACGGAAAAGCATGACAAGTACTTCGGTGTATTCCAGGTGGTTCCTGGTAAAATGCTTTTCAGCGAGTGGTAAAGCCTCATGTAAAACCGCCTCTGCCTCCACCGCAAACCCAAGCTCAAATAACGCCATCCCTTTATAAAATAATACCTTGTAATAAAGCGGATCACCTTTGCCTTTGTGTTCCACGATCAACGGAAGCAATTGATCGCAGCTGCGGAATAACTCGTCATAATCTGAAAGTTCAACGTAACAATCGATTATGTTCTTGCTCACCGTCAGCAGGTTTTCGATGTTGCCATCGCGGTGTTGGTTGAAATAAGTTGCCGATTGCTTGAAATAGGTCACCGCGCTGTCGTAATGCCCCTGGCCGAAGTAGATATTACCTACCTGGTTCTGTGTCAATGCCAGGTCTGATCCATATTCCGGGTTGCCGGCGGATGTATAGGCGGTTATCGTGAACTTGTAATTAACCAGTGCCTTTTGCAGGTCGCCCAGGCGGTAATAACCCGTTGCCAGGTTGTCCAACGAAATGGCGTAGTTCACGTGTTGCGTTCCAAATTCAATGCGTGCCTGCCGGACCGATTTTTCTCCAACCACTATCGCTTCCGAATATTTCTCCGCACCGAACAACTCCAGGAATTGCTTGTTCAATTCCAGGAAAGTTTGGGCGTTTGATTGCACCGAAACGAACGTCAGGAGCAGCACCAATAGCTTTGTTTTCACTTGAGTGGGGTTTGGACCGGGTGTAATTTAGCTTTTCCGGCTGACTGGCATTTAAAGAAAAACCTCCTCTTTGCAGAGAAGGTCTGTATTCTTTATTCAGGCTTCGAGTACCACAGCGTGACCTTCGAACAACGGTCAACGGCCAACGATCAACGACTCTCCGCCATATCCGGTATCGCTTCCACCTTATACGCTCCCGCATCCAGCTTCGCTTTTGTCTCGCTGAAAGCCTCGAGTGTTCTGTTGATATCATCATCCGTATGAACCGCTGTCGGTATCAGGCGGTAGATGATGTGTCCTTTTGGTATCACGGGGTAGACAACGATCGAACAGAAGATGCCGTAATTCTCTCTCAGGTCCATCACCATCGCGGTAGCTTCTTCAACACCGCCTTTCATATACACGGGCGTAACCGGAGAATCTGTCTTGCCAATATCGAATCCTCTTTCCTTTAAACCGTTCTGTAGCTTCCGCGCGTTCTCCCAGAGTTTTTCTTTCAGCTGTGGCTCGGTCTGTAACAACTCCAGGCGCTTGAGGTTGCCCAGCACGATCGGCATGGGTAGGCTCTTGGCGAATATCTGTGAACGGATGTTATAACGGATAAAGTCAACGATCACCTTGGGACCAGCCAGGAATGCGCCGATACTAGCCATCGATTTCGCGAACGTAGAAAAATAAAGATCGATCTCGTCCTGGCAGTTCTGCGCTTCACCGGCGCCGGCGCCTGTTTCACCAAGCGTACCGAAACCATGCGCGTCGTCCACCAATATGCGGAAGTCGTATTTTTTCTTCAGGTCGCAGATCTCTTTCAGCTTTCCCTGGTCGCCCGCCATTCCAAAAACGCCTTCGGTGATCACTAAGATACCGCCGGCCTTTTGCTTTTCGATGAGCTGGCTTGCGCGCTGTAATTGTTTTTCACAATCCTCAACGTCGTTGTGCTTGAACACGTAACGGTGGCCGGGATGAAGTCGCAGCCCGTCGATGATGCAGGCATGGCTCTCGGCATCGTAAACGATCACGTCATGGCGGCCACAGATCGCGTCGATCGCGCTCATGATGCCCTGGTAGCCGTAGTTCATCAGTATCGCGTCTTCCTTATGTTCAAAGGTGGCCAGTTCGGCTTCCAGTTGTTCGTGGTAGGTGGAGTTGCCACTCATCATCCGCGCGCCCATTGGTAAGGCAAGCCCGTATTTTACCGATGCGTCCGCATCTACTTTTCTTACTTCGGGGTGATTGGCCAACCCGAGGTAGTTGTTCAGGCTCCATACGATCATTTCTTTGCCACGGAATTTCATGCGGCTACCGATATCGCCTTCCAGTTTGGGAAATGCAAAATATCCATGCGCTCTTTCGCGGTGTTGGCCGAGGGGACCTGAATTCTTTACCAGTTTCTCAAAAATATCTGCCATAATGATGTGAGTTTTAAATAAATAACTCCGTCAACGGATGTTTTGGATGCCGCAAAGGTAATGTTTTGAATTGTAAGATGATAGCCCTAACGTAACCGGAAAGTCAATCGCAGTCCCGCGGGTATGTAGGGAAGAATTCGTATGCCGCTGCGGTTAAAAAAAGTCTCTTTATCTGACTCAAGAAGAACGCCTTCAGCATTCCTGAATTTATTGATGTTTTGATGCTGGAAACCGAAGCCGATAAAACCTTCCAGGTTGAATCTGGCCTCCTGTGCATATAGCTTGGTTCCGTACTTAATTGCCACGCTCGTCGAGCTTATGGACTCGGTGAAGTCCTGGTATTTCATATAAGGATAGCTACCGGAGGCGTCCGGAGTCTCCATACCGAACCAGCCACTGTTCTTTACATCGGCCCGCAGGTAGTGGACTTCCACCGCGAAGAACGAGGCCCGGGCTTTCCTGTTTGGGGTCATTATCCTCATTTCCTGTTTCGTTTCGAAGCCGGATATGCGGCTTTTGTCTTTTGTGTCATTCTGCCCTTCCGCGCTGCCGCGGTTGTTGAGGAAGATATAACCGTACTCACTCACCAGGTAGAATTTGCGGCGTTTGTCGAGGTTGGTTTCAACACCCACGTGAATACCACCCATAACTTCCACCAGGGAAAACGGGTTTACCCGGAAATGCCACTCGGAGAAGGGGCGGGCGGAAGAATCTTTGTCCTGGCTGGATACTTTGCTTTGGAATGCGAGTACAGCGAACAATAGCAGGACGATTATTCTCATTGTGTGATCCTGCTTAAGAATGAAGGGGCCTGAACATTGCTGATGTCGTAGAACGCAGCACCCTTTGCCAGCTGAACGATCATGGTGTTATTATAGGGAATGACATCCGACGCGGATGGTTCGGCAA
>JAJTCI010000249.1 GCA_021323155.1 Chitinophagaceae bacterium
GATCGTCGTTATCACAATTATCCAAATGGCATACGGCCAGGAGGCCATTGAGGGGAATCTTTATCCCCAGATCTCGGAGTTCCTGGGCGCGGAGGCCGGATTGCAGATACAGGAGATGATAAAAAATGCGGCGGTTTCAAGTAGTAGTACCGTATCAACTGTTATAAGCATCATCATGCTGGTCATTCTTGCGACCGGAGTGTTCGTAGAGATCCAGGATTCCATCAATACCATCTGGCACCTGAAGGCCAAACCCAAAGGCGGGCTCATAAAACTTATCATTGACAGGATGATCAGCTTCTCGCTGGTGATCAGCCTCGGATTCATAATGCTTGTATCACTTGTTGTAAACGCAGGCGTGGAAGCTTTAATGGACAGGTTGGAGGCAAAATTCCCGGACATTACGGTATATGTGACATACTCATTGAACCTCATCATCACTTTTGGGATCATCACGCTGTTGTTCTCCACCATTTTCAAAGTACTGCCCGATGCTGTCATTCGCTGGAAAAATGTTTTCTCGGGCGCGATGGTGACCGCTGTACTTTTTATGTTGGGCAAGTTCGGTATCACGGTATACCTCAGCACCAGTGACGTCGGGTCAACCTATGGCGCTGCGGGCTCTATCATAATTATTCTTCTTTGGGTTTATTATTCCGCCATCATCCTGTACTTCGGGGCGATACTCACCAGGATATACGCGCAGGCCCAGGGCTATACCATACGACCGAATAAATACGCGGTGTTCACCAGGGACATAAAAGTGGAGAACAAAGGCAACCTGGATGACCAGCCCGACTCGGCAGAGATCAAACAAAATGTAGAAGAAGAATCCAAGGAAAAGCGTATCGGCTTTTAGGACCAGCTGTTGGCTCCACGTCCATCACGCTTCGCACCAAGCATTAACCACTCCTGGCCCGGAACCGTCCAGGGGACCGCAGTTTTGATCATTAACTTTTGACTTCTTACTTACCTTTGCCGCCTTATGAGCAGCGTACAGGATAATAAGTTACAGGCGATCATTTCCCATGCAAAAGAATATGGGTTCGTTTTCCCCAGCAGTGAGATCTACGACGGTTTGGGTGCCGTATATGACTATGGCCCCTGGGGCAGTGAATTGAAAAAGAACATACGCGACTACTGGTGGAAAAGTATGACGCAGATGCATGAGAACATCGTGGGTATAGACGCCGCCATATTCATGCACCCTACTACCTGGAAAGCCAGCGGGCACGTTGATAATTTCAGCGACCCCATGATCGACAACAAAGACAGCAAGAAACGTTACCGTGTTGATCACCTGCTTGAGGCCAAGGCTGACAAGCTCGAGGAAGAAGGAAAAAAAGATGAGGCCGCCGCACTGCTTGCAGCGATGGATCAATTGCTCGCCGCGGAGGACTTCCCCGGCTTGAAATCCCTGTTAGAAAAAAACAAGATCACCTGCGCGGTGAGCGGCACAGCCAACTGGACCGACATCCGCCAGTTCAACCTGATGTTCTCCACGCAAATGGGTTCCGTTGCGGATGATGCGGATGAAATCTATCTCCGCCCCGAAACTGCACAGGGCATTTTTGTAAACTTTCTGAATGTGCAGAAGACCGCGCGCATGAAGATACCTTTCGGCATCGCGCAGACAGGAAAGGCATTCCGTAACGAGATCGTCGCAAGGCAGTTCATTTTCCGGATGCGTGAGTTCGAGCAAATGGAAATGCAGTTCTTCTGCCGCCCCGGTACGGAAGACGAATGGTACGAGTACTGGAAGAAAGAGCGGCTTAACTGGCATTTGAGCCTTGGCATCAATCCCTCAAAATACCGCTACCACGACCACGTAAAACTTGCCCACTACGCGAAAGCCGCCGTGGATATTGAATTTGAATTTCCATTTGGCTTTAAAGAGGTAGAGGGTATTCATTCGCGGTCTGACTTCGATCTAAAGCAACACCAGGAATTCAGCAAAAAGAAACAACAATACTTCGATGCCGAACTGGACGCCAATGGAAAACCATACGGCAACTACATTCCTTACGTGGTGGAAACCTCGATCGGCCTCGACCGGATGTTTTTACTGGTGCTCAGCAACGCCTACGAGGAAGAAGTGATCCCTAAAGAAGATGGTACTAATGACGGCCGGACTGTATTACGTTTCCCGGCCAAGATCGCACCGATGAAACTGGCAATCCTTCCATTGACAAAGAAAGACGGCTTACCTGATATCGGCAGGAGGCTGATGGACGACTGCAAATCGCACTTCCGCTGCTTCTTCGAGGAGAAGGACACGATCGGTAAACGCTACCGCCGGATGGATGCCATCGGCACGCCATTTTGTGTAACGATCGATCACCAAACGAAAGAAGACGACACGGTCACGATCCGCTACCGGGACAATATGGAGCAAGAGCGGGTGCCGATGAATAAGGTGAGGGAGATTGTAATGCAGGCGATTCAGTAGTACTTGCGCGCTGCCTGATAGCTACCCGTATAATTCCAGGTGAATGTCTTTTTTATCGTAACCCAATGCGATGATCCTTTGCTTTGCCTCATCTACCATGTTCTTCCATCCGCAGAGATAAAAATTCGCTGTCGGGTTGCTGTTCGCCAGTACCTCCTCATACACCGCGTGCACGTATCCCTTACGAACATCCTGGCTCTCGCCCGTTTCCCTGGAACAAGTAGGCAGGTATTGGAATGATGGCATCCTGCTTTGCAATTCGATCAACTCATCCGCGTAAAGGAAATCTTTCCGGAAGCGGCATCCGAATACCAGGTAGATATTCTTGTGTGGAAGATTATGCCTATGAATATGCTGCACCATAGAACGAAACGGCGCGATGCCGGTCCCCGTGCAGATCAGGAATAAATCCCGGTCGATCTCTGCGGGCAAAGTGAATACGCCTTGCGGTCCACGCATCTGTATCTCTGATCCCACCTGGATATCATTGAACATATAGGCTGTACCAACGCCCCCGGGCAGTTGCACGATCACCAATTCAAAAACATTCGTACCATCCGGCCAGGACGCGATAGAGTAACTCCGCCAGCGTTTGTTCTTCTTTTCATGTATGGGAAGATCCAGGGTAACGAACTGGCCTGGTTTAAAATCGAACACCGCTAACTCCGGCACTTCTATCCAAAACCTCCGGGTATGGGCGGTCGCGTCTTCTATCCTTATTACCTTGCCGGTGAGCCAGGGCTGCAGCATTCAATTCTCGTATTTATTTGTAAAGTATCGTCTCCAGTTCGGTAACCTTTGCCACCTTATGCTTGTACTGCACTCCTTTGAATTCCACGACCACAACCACCGCATTGGTCTTCAACATTTCGGCTATATCGCCCGGCGTCCGGGCTTTCATAGGTATCAGGTTGAACTTCCACAGTTGGTTGCCACGTTTCGCGCTCACCGTTGCAGTCTCCGATGAGTTTTTCTTCTTGCCTACCGTCACCTTCGCTGAATCTATTTTCTCAGGCTGAACAGTGAATACACCGTAATGCGTATACACCACGTTCCATTGGGGATGGGTCTTGCCGGTTGTCTCGGCGAAAATAAAATGCAGGTGATCCACTCCGGATTTTTCCGGATCGCCTTTCTCGTCTACAGGTATGTTCCCTTCCACCGTCTCCATTATAAACGCATGCAGCTTCACCACGTTCTGGTTAACCTGGCCGCAGGCGGGCCCCACCAGGAAAAGGCAGCATATTTGCAGCAACAAACGGGATAATCTTTTCACACAGTTATTTTGATAAAGATACGTAGTTTAAGCAGCTAATCTTTCGACAGGCACCTCTTACCAGGAGCCGCATATGTTCATGCCGATCAACAATAGACGATACCGGTTACTTTTCCTGCTGTGGCTACTTGCGGGCTC
>JAJTCI010000250.1 GCA_021323155.1 Chitinophagaceae bacterium
GACTCGATATGAAAATAGAAGTACTGGTTCTGCGCCCAGGACTTGCTGCGCCTGAACCCGCGGAGCTCGGTGTCGCTGACTTGTTCAATAAAGGATTCCAGCACCTCGTCGCGATGTTTCAGGTCGATCAGGATACCACCCTTGCCCGCTGAAGTGGGAAATGTGTATTGATGCATCCCGCTGCGATAGGAGGTGGTGAGTTGCGCTTTGATGTTATGCTTATCCAGCAACACTTCATAATAACCTGGAGCGGCTTTTTCATTCTTGTGTGAGAATGAAGACCGGTAGTCGCGGTTATCCCACTGGACTTCGCCGGTGAACGGCATCACCAGCAGGTCGCAGTAATCGGGTATGCCTGTGCCGCTAAGGTGCGTATGTGAAAATCCATAGATCACCGAATCGCTGTAATGGTAACCACTGCTGCCGTCCCAGTCGGCCATGCGTGTATCCGGGCTCAACTGCATCATCCCGAAAGGCATGGTAGCGCCGGGATAGGTGTGGCCGTGCCCACCGGTGCCGATAAAGGGGTTTACGAAATGGGTGAGGTCTTTCTGACCAATGGAGATCAGTGGCCACACGAAAATGGAAAGCAATAGTTTTCTCATGTCAATAGGTATCAACGAGTGATCTTATTTTTATCATCTTCTTCAGATCCCCGACAGGGACCGTACTACTGAATTTAACGGACTTTTTCTGCCCTGGGTGCAGGTGGAAATAATTGTCTTCCAGTTCAACTCCATCGGGCGCGTCTATGTCCACCCCGTAAGCAAATTTATCCGCCTGCAGCTCCATGTACTTATTGCGGATCTTCCAGGTGATCACCGGCCTCGACAGCCTGAGTTTTTTAGGGGGAAGATAATGTTGCGTGTATTCTGCCAGCACTGTATCACCACGCTTTACCTGGAACAATAAATAAAAGTCCGGAGCGTCCAGGTAGTAGTTTGGCTTCAGGGAGTATTTTTTAACTCCATTAGGTAGCAAGGTGTCCCTGGGTGTTACGATCCCTGAACGGATGTGTGTGCCACCGAAATCGAACATTTGGAATGCAATATCGAATACGCAGGTATCTGCCAGGTCTGACATCACGCTTACCTGCAGTCCATAGGTAACGGAATCGGTGACAACACTGAGCGTTAGTGGTGCAAAGCTTCTCTTCACTTCATAATACAAAGCTTTCTTTCTTCCATAATAATCAACCGCGCTCCAGCTCGTCACCGGCCAGCAGTCGTTCCATTGCCAGAACAACGTACCCATGGTTACCGGTTTGTTCCTCCTGTGCGCTTCAATGGCGGTTTTGATCGCGTCGGCCTGCATGAGTTGAGAGACATAAACCAGGTCTTCGAATGTTTTTGGTGTTTTAAACCTGGCTTCGATGTAATGTTTGATATTCTCCCAGCCGAAAGGATGCTTCTGGTGGGCGCGCATGACCGGGGATGAGGTATCCCAATCTTTCGATTCGGAGAACTGCCTGATCGTTTTTATGCCCGGCATTCCCTGCATACCATATTCACTTACGAAGCGGCCTGCTTTCTCATTGTATTTTTCCACTGGCTCTTTGCCCCACCATACACCCCAATAGTGTACGTCGCCTTTCCTGTAGGCGCTGTCGCGCCCCCAGCCAAGGGAAGGAGAGGAGGGCCAGTAAGGCCGTTGTGGATCGAGTTCGTTAATAATAAAAGGAATAAGTTCGTGAAAGATCGTTTTATAGTCGTGCCATAGCTTCGATGAATCCTCCGCTGAGTAATTGAATTGTTTCTGCCATCCCCAGTTGAACCAGGCTTCTTCAATTTCATTATTCCCGCACCATAAAACAATACAGGGATGGTTTCTCAACCGCTTCACCTGGTACCTGACCTCCGATTCTACATTCTTCATAAAAGCGGAGTCAGCCGGGTAGAGCGCACCGGCGAACATAAAATCCTGCCACACCATGATCCCGTACTTATCGCAAAGGTCGTAGAAGGCATCATCTTCATATACGCCACCGCCCCAGACACGAAGCATATTGATGTTGGCTTCTTTTGCGGCTTTGATGAGTCGTTCATAGCGCTTTAATTTTTTAACGCGGGGAAGAAAGTTGTCGACAGGTATCCAGTTGGCGCCTTTGATAAAAGTGGGTTGGCCATCCACGGTAAAGTAAAATGCTTCACCGATCGAATCCCGGGGCGTCACCAGCTGTATATCGCGGGTACCAAAACGGAGGTTGTATGTCGCAATGGGTGGTGCAAAATAATCAGTGGTGTCCACTACCTCGATGTCGATACTGTTGAGTACTTGAATAGAATCCCAGGTCCAGATGAGATCCCCTGATACGCCCGTCGTACGGATGAAATTCTTACCCTTCACAATACGTACCGGTCCACCGAAAACATGTTGTGGCGGATGAAACTTTGCGTTGTAATTCATTTGGCGGGTGGTGATAAAAAATGTGCCTGCCGTGTCAGAGAAAACTTCCATCCGAAGTTCGGCGCTGTCGCCCTGCATATATGCCTGCACGTCTTCGATATGCATTTTATCCCAGGCAACCAGTCTTACTCCTTTCCAGATGCCTGCGGTCACCAGCCTTGGTCCCCAGTCCCAGCCAAATTGATACTGTGCTTTACGCACGTAGACTCTTTCATTTTCCGGCCGCCGGATGGAATCTCCCTGTTTAGCCAATTTACCCAGCACGGCGCCCGGAAAAAAGCGCACCCGCAACTGGTTGCGCGCGGGAAGAAGCAGCGACCTGACATCGGCTGTCCACTGCCTGAACATGTTGCTTGCTATGATCACCTTTTTGCCGTTGAGCAGGACTTCGGCGTGGGTATCCAGGCCGTCAAACTGTAATTCGATATGTTTTTGTTTGAATAACGCGGAGGACACATCAAAGGCCAACCGGTATTCCCAGGTTTCACTCTCCACCCATTGCACATTAGATTCGTTGGTTCCGTAAAAAGGATCCTGGATGAGTTTGTTCGTCAGCAGGTCGGTGTGAACGGTACCCGGGACTTCTGCATTATACCAGCGCCCGGTTCCAGCCTTCCTGAATTGCCATCCTTTATGAAGATTGAGGGAATGCTGTGCTGAAGCAGAAAACCAGTTAAACAGGAATATGAGCAGCAACCACCTCATGATGTCAATGCGTTACGCAATGCCTTGACTTCCGCCGGGTCGATCGAAGTGACCATGGTTTCATTGAAGGAGGGGTGAATGAAATCCATTTCAGAAGGTCTTTGTCCTTTTACAGACGAATGGAACTCCTTAGCGCCTGTCCTTCCCGCGATCATTTTTATATTCTCCTTTCTAACACCACTGCCAGGCATGATGACGATCCTGTCGCCTGCCTGCCTCACCAGCGCCGCGATGAGGTCCACCCCTCCAGACGCGGTGGGTTGTTGCCCGGAGGTAAGTATGCGCCGGCATCCAATTTCGATCAATTGCTCCAGTGCTTCGAAAGGGTCACGGCAACGGTCAAAAGCACGGTGAAACGTTACTTCCCTCGGTTGCGCGAGTTGTACCAGCTTTGCGGTGCGCTCGATGTCAATTGAACCATCTTTCATCAGCATGCCCAGCACCACTCCTTCGCAGCCTTTTTCTTTGCAATGGAATACATCCCGCTTCATTTGTTCAAATTCATCGTCATTATACAGGAAGTCTCCCGCTCTTGGGCGAATGATGGGGAATAAAGGAATGTCAAAGGCCTCACGGCAAGTTATTATCAATCCGTATGACGGGGTAATGCCACCTTCCGATAATGCGGCACACAGCTCTACCCGGTCCGCGCCACCTTCAACAGCCGAACGCGTAGTATTGAAATCGGTAGTGGCGATCTCGATCGTGTATTTCATCTAGCGGTATATGCTTTTTGAAGAATAGGTTTTGC
>JAJTCI010000021.1 GCA_021323155.1 Chitinophagaceae bacterium
GCGAACTGGATCCGCAGGAAGATCGGCATGTATATGTACCACGTGAAGACGGCGGGCGAAGATGAACTGAAGAAGAAGCAGCGCATTAACATGCCCGTTACATCAGAAGCCAATCTTTCAAAACTGGCCGCCTATTACCAACCGGTCCTTCCTTCTTTATCGGGTGAGGCGGCGCAGATCCAGCCGCAGTACGTCCTTCGTAAAGTATTATTCACCGGGGTGCCTGTTTCCCTTGTCGCCACCTCGGTGGCTTTTATCTGGTGGCAGTGGTACGCGCTGTTCTTACTGCTATGGATCGGTTATTCGTTTGTGATCAACCGGATATACCGTAGGAATTACAGGATCTGGGTAAACGAAGAAGCGATCGAAATATCCAGGGGAGTATGGGGGCGTGAACGAGTGGTGGTCAACTGGCAGAAGCTGCAGCTGGTGACCTTCAGGCAGGGTATTTACCAGAGAAGGAAGTCGCTGGCTGATATCGTAATGCATACCGCCAGCGGGGATATCACGATCCCTTATTTGCGACAGGAAGAAGCCAGGTTGCTTTCCGATTTCGCGGCGATGAAAACTGAAAGTTCGCAGCAACCATGGATGTGACGATGTCGATTAAGCGGAGAGCAGCACCTGCCAGGCATCTTTCACCTTTCCGTGCTGCAACAGCGTTTTTGCGTACCTGTGTAATTCGACCTCCATGTCAGCTGGATTTAGGGAATAATACTGCACGATCTGCTTTAGCTGTTCGTCTTCGAACGAAGGATCAATCTCCGGCATATCGTGCACATTGGCAAGCTGCCCAAGGTCGTTCCCGGAAAGAATGTTACTGGACCGTATCGATTCGGGAAGGGCATCTACACCAATACCCAGTTTGACATTGGGCTTTTCCACTTTGAAGAGGTTCGTTGCGTCCACTTTGCAATACCAGTCTCCACCAAGCCTGGCGATGTGGTGCAGTTTTGCCTGATCGATCATGGTGCCCTCTGTGTTCAATATGCTTTCATCAACATGCAACAGTAAAACTTCAGCGATGATCAATTGTCCCGCGCCGCCCTGGTCGCCGAGGCTTTTCACTTCTTTGACACGACATTCCAGTTTTACTTTTGCTTCTTTCACCATGGGCGGTGATACCAGGGTTGCTTTTTCTTTTGTAAACCCAGTTTTGATAAACTCGTCCACACCTTTTGGGTATTCACAACTGGCGAGGCTCACCTGTTGCACCATGTCATAGTCACAGATATTGATCACCACCTCAGGTACTTCAAGCACGTTCTCCAACGAATGCTTCGTTGTATTGTCACGTACCCTGCGTGATGGTGAAAAGATCACCACCGGTGGATTGGAAGAGAAGAGATTGAAAAAACTGAACGGGCTGAGGTTGACATTGCCGGCTTTGTCGATCGTGCTGGCAAAGCAAACAGGCCGGGGGGCGATGGCGTGCTGTAGCCATTGCTGGGTCTGGAGCGGAGGGAGTTCCTGGATCTTAATTATCATAGTTGTTAACTGGCGCCCCAGCGGTTAAACTTTCTTTTTTGCAAACAACGAAAGATCCGAATCTTCCCTTCTGATCGTATTGGATAGCTTTCCCAGGCCCGTTATCTCCATCTCCACCACGTCACCTTCCTGCAGCCATTGTTCCTGGTAGTTCGGGTCATTCAATTTGCCCGTACCGTTCAATTCAAGGAAACAACCTGTTCCTACCGTGCCGCTGCCGATGACATCCCCGGGGTGCAGGTTGACGCCATACGACGCGCGCTCGATGATCTCGGCGAACGTCCAGTCCATGTCGCCGAGGTTTCCCTGGCTCACCTGCTGTCCATTCACCCAACACTTCATATCCAGGTTCCAGCTCTTACCGGTATGCCCTTCTTTACAGGGCACCTCGTATTCCTCCAATTCATCCAGTGTTACCAGGCAGGGACCGATCACGGTAGAAAAATCTTTGCCCTTGGCCGGGCCCAGGTTCAGCAGCATTTCTTCCATCTGCAACCGGCGTGCGCTCATATCGTTCATGATGAGTAGTCCACCGATGTATTCGTCAGCCTCTTCGGCAGGAATATTACGTCCGGTCCTGCAGATCACTACTGCCGCTTCCAGTTCAAAGTCCAGTTTCTCAAAATGATCGGGCATGCAAAAGATATCGCCCGGTCCCTGGATGCTGTGATGGTTGGTGAAATAAAAGATGGGATACTGGTCGAATTCCTGGATCATGTCCACCTTCCTGTTTCGCCTGGCCGCAGCTACGTGTTGGCGGAACGCATAACCATCCCGGCAACTGCTGGGAAAGGGTACCGGAGCCAGCCATTCGATATTTTCCAGTGGCATTCCTTTTTCTTTGGGAATGCTGCCAGACTTAATGGCCTGGTCTCCCCTGTAAGCAACATCGAAGTAATGGTCCCAGTAATTGAGGAACATAGACATCGTATTTGGCAGTTCGGGGTGTATCACCTCCATGTTATAAATGCGGTCGTCCACCAGGATGGCCAGCTGCTCATGCCCATCGAACAGGTAAGAAACAAGTTTCATCTTAAAATTTTAGAGGCCGAAAATAGAGCAAAATGCAGCAATAATGGGGGATACTGGCGGGGCAGCCGCTTATAAACCCATGGCTGACAAACCCTTCTTCATGGCGAAATTTCCTAATTGCCGGTCTTTGGTTTCATTTTTGATTTACATAGCTACCTCATATTGAAGCCATATTGCCGGAATATTCAATTTGTAGTGAACTGATATGATGGATAGAAGTATGAAACCTGCCTTTGCAAAAACCAACCATGAAGCAATGTTCATGGAGCTGAAAAAGGAAGTGCACGAGACGGTGCGCAACCTGGCGCCGCATAAACAATTGCAGATTACACTTAAGGCGATCCTTTTCCCGTTGATGTACCTGTCAACCTATCTTATCGCGTTGCAGTTCGGGCACAATCCTTCGATCCTGTACACCTGTTATTTTGCCCTCGGCTTGTTACTGGTGCTTAATTTCCTCAACCTCATCCATGAAGCGGTGCACGGCACACTCTTCCGGAACAAACGTTTGAACAACTGGTACGTCCATTTTTTCGACCTGATGGGAGCCAACAGCTATATCTGGAAGATCCGTCACACCCGTTTTCATCACAACTACCCGAACGTAATGGGGTGGGATACCGATTTTGAGCAGAGTCCCATCGCCCGGGTGTTTCCGCACGGGCCATTTTCTGCCATGCACAAGTACCAGCATATCTACCTGCCACTGATCTATCCACTCTATCTGCTGAACTGGCTACTGGTAAGAGATTTCAAGGACTTCTTCAATAGAAAGCAGATCGTGTGGAAAGCGGTGACGATTCCGCGGATAGAGTTTGTGAAGCTATTTGTGTTCAAAGCGATCTTTCTCGGATACACCATCATACTTCCAAAGCTTTTTCTGGGCATCAGCTGGGGACAGGCGATCGCCGCCTTCCTGGTGATGGTATTTACCGCCAGTGTTATTTCACTAATGGTATTGCTGTCTCCCCATGCCAGTACGGAAAGTGAATTCCCTGTTCCGGATGGCAGCGGAAAAATGCCCACGCCCTGGTTTGTACACCAGATGACTTGCACCAACGACGTTAAAGAAGACAACTGGTTCACCCGTTTTTTTATGGGGTGCTTTAATTACCACATCGCGCATCACCTTTTCCCGTCGGTGAACCATGTGTATTATCCCGAGATCACCCAGATCATACAACGGTTCGCAGAGAATAATGGATTGCCTTACCGTCAGTTTCCACTGGTAACCTCGCTGCGGAATCACTACCTGCTCTTAAAGAACAATGCCTTCCACGAGAATATTTTTGACGAGACGATGTAGCCAACACCGCTAATTCTTCTTCGTTATATCCTCGATTTGGAATTTGCACAGGGGTATTTGATATTTACACCATGTGCGGCATTGCAGGAATGATATCACCAGGGAAAGCCGTTCGCGGGAGCGTGCAGCAAATGATCTCTTGCATATCCCACCGCGGTCCGGATGGGGATGGGGTGTGGGAGAATGAGACAGGCACCGTGATACTCGGACACCGCCGGCTCGCCATCATTGATCTTAGCCAGGCTGCCGCCCAGCCAATGCATTACCTGGACCGTTACGTGATCGTCCACAACGGTGAGATCTACAATTACAAAGAACTGCGCAGCGAACTGCAGGCGGCGGGCTACCACTTTCGTTCGGCGTCCGATACTGAAGTTATCCTTGCCTCTTACGATCACTGGAAAGAAAGCTGCCTGCAGCGTTTCGATGGAATGTTCTCCCTGGCGATCTGGGATGAAAAAGAACAACGCTTGTTTGCGGCAAGGGACCGCTTTGGCGAAAAGCCTTTTTATTTCCACTTCGATCATACGAATGCGACGCTGCAGTTTGCCTCCGAGATAAAATCGCTAATCAATAATGGTGTAAACAGGGATTATAACGGGAATATGTTGCTCCAGTACCTTTCTACAGGCACTTCCTGGAATTCCGATGCTTTGCAGACTTTTTACAAGAACGTGTTCAAATTGCCGGCGCGGCACTACCTGCGGTTCCTTCCTTTTGACACGAACCCGGTGCTTGAAATACAACCCTATTACGATATTGACAAATCGGCGAAGGTCGACCTGGATGCAGGGAAGGCGGTTGAAGAATTCAAAAAGCTGTTTTTCTTGTCAGTAGAAAGGCGCTTACGTAGTGACGTGGAGATCGGCACAAGCCTCAGCGGCGGACTGGATAGTTCTTCGATTGTGGCGGCGATCCATAGATTGAAGCAGCCCGGTACCGTACATAAAGCGTTCACCGCCTCCTTTCCTGGTTTTGAGAAAGACGAAACGGCGCAGGCAGCGATCGTTGCAAAACAGTTTTCGCTTCGGCATTTCACCGTGTCGCCTACTTCCATTGAATTGGCAGATGATCTTGGCCGATTTTTGTCCCTGCATGATGAGCCAGTGAGTTCGGCCAGTGTATACGCCCAATATAAAGTGTATGAGTTGGCCAGGCAGCAGGGAGTAAAAGTGGTGCTCGACGGCCAGGGCGCTGACGAGATACTTGCCGGGTATCACCGGCATATACACTGGTACCTGCAGGAGTTATATCGGGAGAACAAAATGCAGTTACTACATGAAGCGGTCACTGCTTTAGCGCAGCATGGGAACCCCTTCCGTTTCGGCTGGAAGAACAAACTCGCCAGCCGCTTCCCGGCTTGGACGGCAGTGCGGCTGGAGAAGAAAGCATTTCACCAACAGAAAAACCAGCCTGGGCTCAATAAGGAATTTATCGATGCGCATCTTGACCGCCATGCCGTTAATAAGCCGATCGTAAAGGGATTGAATGACTTGCTGTACCATGACGTTTTTGGTGGCCGCCTGGAAGAATTGCTGCGCAATGCCGACCGCAATGCAATGACCCATGGCACCGAAGTGCGCCTCCCATTCCTTAACCACAACCTGGTTGAGTTTGTGTTCGCACTGCCTACTGCATTTAAATTTCATAAAGGCTACTCGAAATATATCCTTCGGCAGGGGATGGAGGAACTGTTGCCACCCCCTATCGTTTGGCGTAAAGACAAGACAGGCTTTGAGCCGCCGCAAAAACAATGGATGCGGGATTCCCCGGTCCAGGATAAGATCCATGAAGCTAAGCAGCTACTTGTAAGGGAGAATATCCTTAGTCCCGCGGTACTTAACCAACCTGTACAGCCAGTTGGCTCGCACGAAGGGGATAATTATGACTGGCGTTACCTCAGCGCTGCCAGCATGTTTTAAAGTCGCATCTTTGCAGTTCTAAAAAATAATAGATGAAGCTCGGAACAAAATTTATACATGCGGGTGTTGAGCCGGACCCTACCACTGGTGCGATCATGACGCCGATCTATCAGACTTCCACATACGTCCAGGAGGCGCCTGCTAAACACAAGGGATACGAATATGCGAGGAGCCAGAATCCAACTAGAACAGCTTTGGAAAAGGCGTATGCGGAGATAGAGAACGGGAAGTTTGGTCTTGCTTTCAGCAGTGGTGTTGCGGCGACTGACGCGGTGTTAAAATTGCTGGAGCCAGGGAATGAAGTGATCGCTGGTAATGATATGTATGGTGGCACTTACCGGTTATTTACAAAGGTATTTGAGAAGTTTGGCATCAGGTTCCACTATGTTAACATGGGGGATCCCGCCAATGTGAAGCAGCACATCAACTCTAATACAAAACTTATCTGGGCAGAAACCCCTACCAATCCGTTGATGAATATCGCGGACATTGCTGCCCTGGCAACGATAGCACAAGGGAGCAATGTATTGCTTTGCGTGGATAACACATTTGCTACTCCTTACCTTCAGAATCCGCTTGACCTGGGGGCGGACATCGTCATGCATTCCGCTACCAAATACCTCGGGGGCCACAGCGACGTGATACAGGGTGCATTAATGATGAATGATGCAGACCTGCGCGAGAAGTTGTATTTCATTCAGAAAAGCTGTGGGGCGGTACCGGGTCCGATGGATTGCTTCCTTGTGCTGCGCGGTATCAAGACTTTGCATATCAGGATGCAGCGGCATAGCGAGAACGGCGCGAAGATCGCCCACTGGTTACGCAACAACCCCAAAGTAGCGAAGGTGTACTGGTGCGGGTTTGAAGATCATCCCGGTTATGCAGTGGCTAAGGAGCAAATGCGTGACTTCGGGGGCATGATGAGCTTCACGCTTAAAGACGATAGCGTTGACATTGCAAAAAAGGTGTTATCCTCAACGAAGTTATTTGCACTGGCTGAAAGCCTCGGCGGCGTGGAGTCACTGATCAACCATCCCGCGACGATGACGCACGCGTCTATCCCCCGGGAAGAAAGGATAAAAAACGGGCTTACTGATTCCCTGATACGCCTGAGCGTAGGCATCGAGGATGCGGAAGACCTTATTGCAGACCTTCAACAGGCGATCGGATAAATGGATCACAGGAAGCTGAAGGAATTTTTTGACAGGAAGGTTGACCAATACGATCAACCTTCTTTCATTAAAGCGGATCCCGTCTGCATTCCGCACCTGTTTTCCAAAAAGCAGGATATAGAGATTGCCGGGTTTTTCGCTGCCATCTTCGCCTGGGGCGGCCGGACAACTATCATAAGTAAAAGCCGTGACCTGCTCGCGCGGATGGATAACGATCCGTATCAATTCATCCTGCATCACAATGAGCAGGATCTGCCCAGGTTAATGGGGTTTAAGCATCGGACGTTCAATGATACCGATCTCCTGTATTTTCTCGAGTTCCTTAAATACCATTACTCAGAAAACAAATCGCTGGAAAACGCGTTTACAAGATGGGGTAGTTCTGTGGAAGAGATGCTCACCGGTTTTCAGCACTATTTTTTCTCATTGGAGCATATCCCCACCAGAACCAGGAAACACATCGCCACGCCGGAAAGAAACTCTACCTGCAAACGGCTCAATATGTTCCTGAGATGGATGGTCCGGCAGGATAGTGAAGTTGATTTTGGTATATGGAAGAAGATCAAACCTTCCCAGCTGATCTGCCCGGTGGATGTGCACGTAGCACGCGTGGCAAAAAGGTTCAACCTGCTTACGAGAAAGCCCGTCGACTGGAATGCGGCTTTGGAATTGACAGCGCATTTAAGAACTTTGGATCCCAGCGACCCGGTGAAGTATGATTACGCGCTATTCGGCCTGGGCGTCATTGAAAAATATACCTGAATATGAAACTCACAGAAGTTCTTGCGCAACATTTTTATGAGGTTAATTATGGCGACAATTGGACCGATGCCGCGGTGAAGGATGTATTACAAGGAATCAGCTGGAAGCAGGCGGTTAAGAAAGTGGGCGACGTAAATACGATCGCTTTGTTGCTTTTTCATATGGATTTCTACAACCTGGTGGTATACGACCGCATTGTAGGTGTGAAGAGGCAGTTTGATCATGAGGACAGCCTGGAAGTGAGCATCTCAAGTGAAAAGGACTGGTTACAGTTGCAGGAAACTTACTTTTCCAACGTTGATAAAATCTATACAGCTATCATGGCTTTCGATGAGGACAAGCTATTCGAAAAGAAGACGGTGAATACCCCTTATAAAAACATCCACGGTCTTGTTGAACATATCCATTATCACCTCGGCCAGATATCGCTACTTAAAAAGCTCACAAAATGAAAAAGCTCGCCAAACGTTACCGGGAGTTGGAAGGGCCGAAGAAATGGCTGGTATACTTTATCCTCAACTGGATTTATTGGGGTTTTATTTATGGCCTGGTGTATTTCCTGATAACCGACCAACCCACCACAATTGGTGAGTATCTATTTATGGTAACGTTCATGGCCTTTTTCTGGACGCTTATTTATGACATGTTCCTGGAGCCGCGGCTCCGTGGAAGAAAGGAGAAGAAAGAGCAGTGAATTACTTCTTCTTCATCGCTTCAGCTTCCTTCGCAGCCAATAAGTAAACAAGTGAAGCAGTGCCATCCATTGTAGGTTCATTGGTGCTGTAGTCACCATAGTCATCATGGTATACCACGAGATCACTTTGAAATGCAGCATATTCATCAGAGCTGTACAACTTGATACCGAGCAGCTTTTTAAAAATACTCCCATACACCGGCCCATCTATTAAACCGCCATCTATCGGATAATTCCTCAGGTGCGTGAACGCCGAGTGGGGATCAGTTGGTGTATCACCCCAGGCGGGTAATCCATATACCATTGATGTGCCCCAGGGATTGCATCCAAATAACCAGTCAAAATTCGCCTGTTCAAGTTCAGCAAAGCTTTTATCGCCGGTCTGCTCGCGATACCAGTAGCATTGGGTGGCAAAAGACGTTGTAAGATTGTTGCTGCACCAGATGTAAGGTACGCCGCGGTAAAATGCATTTTGCTTTGCCTTCTGCCAAACCCGCTGAAGTCCTTCACGATAGTAGCCGATGATGGTATCGCGCCTTTTGTCCTTTAGTTGCCTCGCAAGTTCATAATGACCGAGATTGATAAAAGGATACCATTGGTAATGCCTGGCAGTATCGGTACCTAACCACGGCGTCACCTTTTCGAGCTTTGCATATTGATAGGCTTCCGCGTCCGGGCCATCATGTTCAAGCACCTGTCCACCCAATACAGGGTATAAAGAAATGGCCGCCAATTCCATGTCATCCGTCCAGTTGTCTTCTTCATAAAAGTAGGGAGCCCTGCCCGGCGCGGTCTGGCAAACACCTTTTTGCTTTAATGCGTATTGATAAGCGGAATAAGCTGACTGACCATAACGATAACGCAGGTATTTGTCAGCAGAAAATACTGTAGATGCCAATGAAAACGCGCTACTGATCTTTGCGGCGGTGGAGGATGTGCCAGTGGTCCTGTTTTTATACCGGAACAACCCTTGCGGTTCGCCCGTGACAAAATAGACCGGTCTTTCAAACCCCTTTCCATAGAAACTGTCTTCCCCCGGAATGCGCATTCCCATATGGTCGCGGTCATCAGCGACCTGGTTGAACATCCAGTCTTCCCTCGGGTGCATTTTCAATAACCAGTCAGCTCCCCACTTAGCTTCATCTAAAACATCAGCCATATTATTCTTTCCATCCAGGCCGTTGGCTAGCTTCTGATCGCCAAAAACTTTAGGGAAATCGCGATAAGCCATCAGTAAATGGTAAGTGGCGTTCGCCGAAGTGGTCACATACTGGAGGTAATCGCTGGCGTCGTGCCAGCCTCCCGTCGCATCTACATGGGTGCTATCATCGAGACCTGCTTTCTTTCCATACATAATATAACCATCATTGGTATGACAACTGTCTTTGAGGAATGGATTGAACCCACATCGCTGCTGCCGCATATAGCGCAGGCAGAAGTCAGCAGCACCCGAATACACATTGTCGTCGATCCGAATCGCCGGAGATATTGCTTTACCTGCCTTTAGGTAGTATTTTCCGGACTTTTTGAAAGAAGAGAAATCCAGGCGGGCGGTTGCGGTGAAGGGACCGTAGGCACCATAGGATTTGCCGGCCTTCCCGCTGAAAACTACTTTTCCGCTTGCTGAATCGATGAGTTGAAAAGAAGTGACATTAAATTCAGCTTTCGCGCACCAAACAGCGACCTTGATACCGCCGGGCGTATAACCAAGCTGGTTGACCCGTATCCATGCTTTATTGTCTCCGTCTTTTTTAAACGAGGCGACCAATAAAATGAACGTCGCGACGCAGAAAGCAAGTATCATTTTCCTCATAGCAACAAGGTACAAAATGTTTTTGCCGCTGAGGGTGACCGCCATTAATAAAAAACCCGCTCGTAGAGCGGGTTCAACAAATTCGTGTTATTTACAGGTTAATGGGTATTGATGCTTTCACGTTATCCCACATGATCACCATATTTGCGCCGCCTCCTGTGGCATCTTCAAAATATATGGTGAGCGCTTCAGTCACCTCGGTGGTCTTCGAAATGGGCACATCGAATCTCACCAGGTCTTTTTTTGAATTGTAACTAAAGCTTCCCCATGAGAAATTATCTTTATTCACAATGATCGTCCATTTGGTTTCATTGGGGATGCAGTACAGGGTATACCTACCTTTGCCGACCGTCTTTCCACCCATCTTGATATTCTTGAACACCTCGAACTCGGTGGATTCGTTGGCGCCCAGTCTCCACAGTTCACCGTACTTTACGATGCCACCAAAGATGGTACGGTTGCTTTTCAAAGGCCTGCTGTAGATCACTCTCGCGACTGGCTGATCCTTGGCCTTGCCGTTCATCTTGAGGAGCGGGTAATTGACGGGATAATAGCTGACGTCAAGCGGAGATTTATCAAGCTCCGTCGGCTTTTGTTGTGCCGCTGCAAATATTGAACAACATAAAAAGAGGGCAATGGTAAGGGTGTACTTCATACCGGTAGTTTTGGCAAATATAGCCGCCTAATCCTTTAATAGTTGTTCAAACTCAAACCGGGCAAATTTTTTAACATCCGCTATAAATACATGTGAAAGTCGCTGCAGGCTATCATAATGCGTGATGAATGCTTCAAATGCGGCGACCGAGTTATTAAGGTAGACCGCTCTCCTGGTCACACCCTCGAAGCTTTTCTCAATCCCTTCTTTGAATTGATACCCGTAGAGCCAGTTCTGTGTCTTCATATAGGGAAGCATATGCTGCAGGCGAATGGGCAGCAGTTCGTAGTTGCGGGCGAGGATCCCATAAACCAGTTCGGCAAACAGTGAAAGTGATTGTTCATGCCAGGAAGCCTTATCGGTGGCGAGAAAATGATCATAGGTCACATCCATGAACGCCCCGGCATATAATCCTACAGACGCCTTAAAGAATTGTTTGCCTTCGCGTGTCGCCGCGTGTTCATCTGTGAACCTGTCTATGGACCGGTGCAGGGTGATTCCTTTCTGTACACCGGGGGGGTAATCGAATTTGGCTTTCCCTTTTACGAAGTCGCTGATCATATTGCCCACCATTACTTCTTCATGCATAAAGGACAGGTATGCATGCGCGAGATAGTTCATTCGTGGACCACATTTTTCCGGAGCCACCCGGTGATCTCGCTGAGCGCGATTTCCGAGAAGGACTCTTCGAGCATTCCATACTCGTTTACGGTGCAGGCAAAACAATACTGGAAGAGATGATTGAGGCCCGGCAATACTTTCACTTCGTAAAACGGGGAACGACTTTTCTGCAGCGCTTTCCTTATCCCTGCGGTGTTGGATGAAGGCAGGACCTGTATGTCTTTTTCACCGTTGAGTGCGAGCACTTTTGCGGATACCTTTTCAAGGTAAACAGCAGGGTCAGAAGCAAGGAAGAACTGTAGCCAGGGTGATGCAAAATCAGGAATGAGACTACCAAGGATTGCTTCTGTACTGGCCTTGCTGGCGAAACCCAATTCTTTCAGGTGTGCGGGTTCCACGTTTTTCTTCCAGCTCCCTATTTCTTTCCTGATAGCGACTCCCAGCGCTGCGCTATCGGTGCCGGCAGCGGACAATGCGATCATCTTTTTATATAAGGGCAGGTAGGCTTTCGTGGCCTCGGTTGAAACGCCGCTCGTTTCGACCAGCTTTTCACCCTGCTCCGCCAGTAACTCCGCACCCCTGATCCCGGGCCCCGCGAGAAGTATCACGAAGTTGATGTCGGTCCTTTCCGACGCAACGATCGAAGCGATCAATCCTCCTTCACTGTGCCCGATCAACCCAATCCTGGAGGTGTCCACCTCCTTTCTTTTTTTGAGGTATTCGATGCTGGTGACCACATCTTTCGCAAAATCGATGCTGCTGGCTTTGGCTACCTCCCCGGTGCTCTTACCGGTCCCGCGGTCGTCTACACGCAGAACGGCGAATCCGAGCCTGGTTAACCTATCAGCCAGCACTGCAAACGGTCGATGGCCCATCAATTCCCCATCCCTGTTTTGTTGCCCGCTACCGGAGATAAGTATCGCGGTGGGGAAGGCGGTACCGGAGGAGGGGAAGGTTAATGTGCCTGCAAGGTGTACCGTTTTACCGGAGTTGTCATATTCTATTTCTTCGATAGTGTAGTTAAATGGAGGCTGTGGTGTTTGCGGTTTGGGTTTGCGCGGAGGGATCTCACCTTTGCCTAAAATGAGCGTATACGCGCCACCGCCCTGGTTCCATTTTCCTTTGATTAGTTTTTCCCCTGGCGATAGTAAGCCGGAATAACTTCCTCCTACCGCGCTCACTTCGATAGTGATCGCATCACCGTTGATGGTCACTTTATCGCAGGGAATGCCAGTGGCTCCCTGGTCGGGGCTGTCCATCGAGGCTGAGAACTGGCTCCCTTTCTCGCTTAGGTGGAATACCACCACGAGGTTGAAAGTTTCAATTTTTCCTTTCCAGGTCCCGGCAAGATCAGGCTGGGAATACCCGTTAAGGAAGGCTCCCAGGATAAAAGCGATCGATAGCGGCAGTTTCATTAGAAATATTGAACTGCTAAGTTAAGGATGCAGATGTTTCCGGGATTCGCCTGATAATAATCCTCATATTCCTACTTTTGTGCCCTTAATTTTCTCCACATGAATAAAGGACCGGTTTCGAAATTTATCGAACATCATTACCGCCACTTCAACGCTGCGGCGTTAGTAGACGCGGCCAAAGGATATGAAACGCATTTATTAGAAGGTGGTAAAATGATGGTGACGCTGGCGGGCGCCATGAGTACTGCCGAACTGGGCGTGTCCCTGGCCGAAATGATCCGACAGGATAAAGTTCACATCATCAGTTGCACCGGTGCCAACCTGGAAGAAGACATCATGAACCTGGTAGCACACAATCATTATGAAAGAATCCCGAACTGGAGAGATCTCACCCCGCAGCAGGAGTGGGATCTGTTGGAGAGGGGATTAAACCGCGTGACAGATACGTGTATACCGGAAGAAGAAGCTTTCCGGAGAATTCAAAAGCACATTCACAAGATCTGGCACGACGCGGATAATAAAGGGGAAAGATATTTTCCGCATGAGTTCATGTATAAATTGTTGCTGAGCGAAGTGATGAAACCAGACTACCAGATCGATTCGAAGGACAGCTGGATGGTGGCCGCGGCTGAAAAGAACCTGCCAATCGTTGTGGGTGGATGGGAAGACAGCACCATGGGTAACATCTTCGCATCTTATGTATATAAAGGAGAATTGAAAGCTTCTACCATGAAGAGCGGTATAGAGTACATGGTGTGGCTTGCGGGTTATTACAAAGACAACAGCGCGGGCAAGGGTATTGGCTTCTTCCAGGTTGGTGGGGGAATCGCCGGGGACTTCCCGATCTGCGTGGTGCCGATGATGTACCAGGACCTGGAGATGCACGAGATCCCATTCTGGAGTTATTTCTGCCAGATCAGTGATTCGACCACTTCATATGGGTCCTATTCAGGTGCGCACCCCAACGAGAAGATTACCTGGGGGAAACTGGATATCAATACTCCAAAATATATTATTGAAAGTGATGCAACGATCGTAGCACCGCTGGTGTTTGCGTGGATATTAGGATGGTAACTGAACATGCGCAAAGTCATAACTGTATAA
>JAJTCI010000251.1 GCA_021323155.1 Chitinophagaceae bacterium
ACCAGGCAAACGAAGATCCGCATCAGTGCTCTTTTTATGGGCAGCGAAGGTAAGGCGATCGGGGGATATCAGTCCGGGGGCCTGGTTAACCATAGGGGTAATTAGAAACCGGCAGGCAGGTAAGAAACTAATAATAAGAAATCAGTAAGTGAGGCCGGTTTTTTATTAATAGATCCAAACTCCGCGATCACCGGTGAAAACCCGCCCGATTGGTTAAATCCGTGTTTCCTTCCATGAAAAAATCCGCGCAAATCCGCGTTCATCGGCGTCATCCGTGTTCCCATCCATCTCTACGTAGTAGAGATCATCGTGTTCCATCACCGTATTTTATTTATCTTGAGCCTGCTTTGGAAGCCCTACGCAAAATATCCACTCCTCCCCGCACCGATGATGAGCTGCTCGCAGCCTATCGCCTGCACCGGCAGCAGGAAGTTTTAGCAGAACTTTTTACCCGCTATCAGGACCTGATCTATGGTGTTTGTGTTAAATACCTGAAAGACCAGGACGCGGCCCAGGACGCTGTGATGAACATCTACGAAGAATTGGTCAAAAAGCTTCATAATCACGAGGTTGAGAACTTCAAGAGCTGGGTTTACGTATTGGCCAAGAACCACTGCCTGATGGACCTCCGCAAGCAGAAAAAAATGCCGACGACGGAATTCCAGCCTGAGTTTATGCAATCGGCGGACTTTTCACATCTGGATAATGCATTAGAAAAGGAAGAGCGGTTGAACAGCCTGGAAAACTGCATCGAGCAGTTGAACGAGGAGCAAAAACTGAGTATCCGCCTGTTCTACCTGGAAAGCAAGTGCTATAATGAAATAGTAGAGATGACCGGGTTGGACTGGAACAAAGTAAGAAGCCTGATCCAGAATGGCCGAAGGAACCTAAAAATCTGTATGGAAAGTTAACATGAAAGAACGTCAGCACATATCCTATTCATTCGATGACATTCGTCGTTACCGCCAGGGACAAATGTCCAGGGACGAGATGCATGCCTTCGAGAAAGCCAGCGTGGAAGATCCGTTCCTGGCGGATGCGCTGGAAGGATATATGGAAAGCGATATGTCGCTCGCCGAAGAACATTTAACGGAGATCCGCGAACGGGTTAATGCGAAAGAAGCAGGCAAGGAAAAAGCGATCGTAGTGCCTATGCCGGCCAAACGCTTCGCCATGTGGCGCGTTGCCGCCATGGTGATCGTCATCGCAGGTGCGGGTTTACTGGTGTATAAAACAATGGACAGTGGTGACGGCGGAACTACGCCACCGATCGCAAGAGTAGAAGAGAAAGCGCAGCCAGAGCAACCCTCAGCATCAACAGCAGGAACAGATTCAAACAAAACAAGCCAGGCCTCCCCGGGCACCGGTGGTTATGCCCAACCCACGCAAGGTACTACCACCAGCCAGGGACTCGCAACTACCGATGACGGCCAGAAAAAGTTCAAGGTACAACCTGCCGAAGTGTCCACTGCAAAGGCAGAAAATGCAGAGGAGATAATGCTGGCGGACAGGAACGATAATGTCACAGCAGCCAAAACCAGGGCAGCTGAAGAAAAAGACTGGGCAAGCAAAAAAGCACCCGCGCCCGCTAACACCAATTACAATTTCAGCAATAGTTATCGCAATAACGAGATCCGTGGACGCGTGATCGCCCCAGATAACACCCCCCTCGTAAACGCTAACATACGCGTGGAGAACTCCAACAGGGAGATCCTCACAGATAAGGCCGGCAACTTTACACTCGACCAGTCGGATAGCGTAGTGAACGCAGTGGTAACGTCTGAAGGATATGCACGTTCACAGGTACAACTGCGCTCCAATACCACCAACACGGTGCACCTGGACGTCCAGTTAAAGAAAGACCCTTCTTTCGACGAGGTGGTGGTCACAGGTGTCAACACCGCCAGGAAGGCCAAGGAAACAGATACTACTTCAACAAAACCCGAAGGCGGCTGGCAGTCATTCCAGGAATACGTAGCCCAGCGCCTTAATAAAACCGTCGACACCACCGGCAACAACGGCCGTATCATCAGTGGTCACGTGGAAATGGAATTCTTCGTAGACGGCAGCGGCAGACCCCGCAACTTCAAAGTCCTCAACTCCACCGAACCCATGCTCAACCAGGAAGCCATAGAGGCCGTGCGCCAGGGACCCAAGTGGACAAAGCGGAAGAAGAAGACGAGGATCATCATTAGATTTTAAACATAGATTCCCGCTATCAGATCGCAGGCATTTGCTGGCAGTCAAGTCTGCTGTCTAACATCTATCATCTCATATCTAACATCTGATCTCTATCTTGCACCCTTATGAACAAGATCATCCTTGTCACCGGTGCCACGTCCGGTTTCGGTAAGGCCATAGCAGAAAAATTCGCCTCGGAAAAATGGAACTGCATCATCACCGGGCGCCGCGCCGACCGCCTCCATGGCCTCGCAGACGAACTCCGCGACAAATACGACACCCGCGTACTTTCTTTGGTCTTCGACGTACAGGATAAAAATGAAGTTTTCCAGCAACTCGGCAGCCTGCCCGATGAATGGAAAGACATCGACATCCTCGTAAACAACGCCGGGCTCGCGCTGGGCCGCGACAGTTTCGAGCATGCCAGCGTAGAAGACTGGGATACAATGCTGGACACGAACGTAAAGGGCATGTACTACGTCACCAAGGCGATCCTGCCGGGCATGACCGCCCGCAAACAGGGACACATTATCAACATCGGGTCTACTGCCGCCAAAGAAGTCTACGCCAACGGCAACGGCTACTGCGCCAGTAAATACGCGGTGGATGCCTTCAGCCAGTCAATGCGTATCGACCTACTTCAATACAATATAAAGGTCACCTGCATCAACCCGGGCGCGGCCGATACGGAATTCGCATTGGTACGCTTCAAAGGCGACCCGGAAAAAGCAAAAGGCGTTTACAAAGGTTACACCCCCTTGTACGCGGAAGATGTGGCGAACGTCATCTATTACTGCGCCAACCTGCCACCGCACGTTTGCATCAACGATCTCATCCTCACCTGCACGGCGCAGGCGAATAATTTCTATTTTCACAAGCAGGATAAGTAATGAAGAAAGCTATTCTTTTATTGATACTGGCAGTCGCCACCTCTACCTCACTGTTCGCGCAACTCGCGATCGTAATGGACAGTGATGGCTTCACTAATATTCGCAACGGTCCATCCAAAGACTCCGCGGTCATTGACACGCTCTCGGCCGGGAGACTCGTCTACTGTTTCGATGAGGAAGAAGACGCAGAAGGATGGTACCCGGTGGATTACCACAGGAATGGCCAGATGCATTCCGGCTATATCCACAAAACAAGGGTCGCTTACCTGGAAAGGATGGAGCCATTCTTTTTAAGAAGCAAGGGCGATACGCTGTACGAGCTTAGACACGACAGCATCTACATCACGATAAAAGTGGGCAAGGCAAACCTGAAGGGGAGAAAGCTGGCTTACGATGAAAGCAGCGGTGGGAAATTTCTTTCAACCATAGACGGGCGGGAAATTTTCGGGACCGATGGCGAGCTGCCACGTCGTGAATACAAAAGCATTGTAATAAAGAATGGAACCAGGATACTCCGCTTAGACAAAAAGAAGTACCATAATTTCTTTGAACCCAGCACGGAGGGTGCGATGGCCATGACCGATCCATCTACCGGGATCATCTACCTCGTCAGCTACAACAGTGATGGCGCCGGCGCCTATATAGTCACATGGATGATCCGTGACAATAAAGTGATTAATACCGAAACCTTCCTGCCTTTTTAGTAATACCACCGCATGGAGAAACTTGTTGTCAATCCTGAATTTGCTCACCTGCG
>JAJTCI010000252.1 GCA_021323155.1 Chitinophagaceae bacterium
TGGCCGACGGCACACCTTTCTTCTGGTGTGTTACAGAATACCAGATAGAGCCTGCGAGGCAAACCAGTATCACGCCGAGGGAAATGCCGATCATCGTGCCTTTGTCTATATGATCATGTATGAAGTCTTCCGCCAGCATCTTGATACCAATAAACACCAGTACGATGGCGATGCCTTGCGGCAGGTACTCGAACTTATCCACCGCACCGCGTAAGAGGAAGAACAGTGATCGTAAGCCGAGGACTGCGAAAATGTTGGACGTATAGATCACCAGCGGGTCCATTGAAATTCCCATTACGGCCGGTATCGAATCCAGCGCGAACACCAGGTCGATCGCGGCAAGCATAATGACTACCACGAACAGGCTGGTATAAAAACGCTTGCCGTTCTCCCGGACCACATATTTGCCTTCACCGTCATGGTTCACTAACGGAAGTATCTTTTGCAGGAACTTGTAGATCTTGCTGTCATGCGGGTCTTTTTCTTCATCGTCGCTAGCGGTGAACATCTTATACCCGGTATATACCAGGAACACGCCGAAGATGTATAATATCCAGCTGAACTGTTGCACCAACGCTACACCGACGGTAATGAATATGACACGAAATATTACCGCCATCAGGATACCGATCAGCAGCACCCGCGGGATATACTTTTCATTCACACCGAAAGACGAAAAGATGAGGATGAAGACGAAGATATTATCAACGCTCAGGCTCCACTCCATCAGGTAGGCGCTCAGGTATTCGAAAGCCGTAACCTGTCCTTTTTCGAACCATACGAACGCGAAGAACCCCATGCCCAGGGCTACCCAGAATACCGTTTGCCACAGGGCCTGTTTGATCGTAATGATCTTGTTCTTTTTGCTTAACAATCCAAGGTCGAAAATGAGGGCCAGCAGCAGCACCCCTCCGAAAACCAGGTAAGTAACAGTTGTATTTGACATAGTCCGTTAAAGTGGCAAAGATAACTGCTCAGGCGGCATACTTGCGCTTCCTGCGCCATTGGAGCAATAGCCCCAGCAGCAAGATCAACACAACAGGTAAGCCAATATTGATGAACTGCCATTTATTCTTTTCGGAATCTACTTTTTCTTCGTCCAGCAGGCGTAAAGTGAAGCTTTTACTGCGGCTTTCGAAAATTCCACTGGTACCTACCAGGTAATCGAGACAGTTCCGGAAGAAGTCCTTATTGGAAAACGTGAACTGCACCCATTTATTCATACCCACGGGCAGCGGGCCCCGTTGTGTGATCTCGTTCAGGAAGGCATCTCCATCGCTGACCACGATGAGGCGTGGACGGCCGGTAGAAGCCGCCAGGAAATTGGAACCGGACGAATTAAAAGAGTCTATACGTTGTTGGGTGAGCCGGTTGGCAAAAAAAGACTTGAACTGGTTCTCTACCAGCACGGCAACGGGAATATTCGCTTCTGTAAAGGAATTGATGTCGATCTCCTTTGCATTATTGAACGAGATGATGGTCGGCACCTTGATCCTTTTCGCATTGGCGGAAGTAGCAAGTAGTATTTGCTTCCTGGAACCTTCGGCCTTAACTGTGTCGATCGAACTTCCGTATTTGATCATTACAGGGTCCAGGTTCTTCGATACGGGATGATTGCCACCGGTCACCACCGGCCAGTAAGTCCATTTTACATTACCCATTTGCGGTTGACCCCCGGCCTCTCCAACTACCATTGTAGTTTCGGTGGCCTGGAAATCCTGGATCACGTCGGGGTTCACACGAACACCATAGCGGAAAAAAAGATCAGTAAGATCAAGTCCTTTGTCGTAAGCAAGGCAACTCCCCTTGATGGTAAGACTGTCCAGCGAAGCGTCTACGATGTCGCCCGCGAAGAACACCGTCCCGCCATGCATCAGGTACTGGTCTATCTTGAATTTATCGTCTTCAGTGAACTTTTCCCTTGGCTGGAGTATCACCAGGCATTTATAATCTTCGTGAACGTAGGGGACATTCTTCAGGTTCACCGTATCCAGCCGGTATTCCCGGGTCATCATGTTCAGGACTTCAATGGCATCGTATCCCAATGACTGTCCATTGCCCAATGCATAGGCGATGAGGGGTACCGAGGTACGCGTCACTTTCTCTATGGCGTTGGAGAATTTATACTCGAGCAGTGATTCGATATTGTTGTAATACGACTGCTCATCCGGGTTACTCACGCCCGTAAGAAAATTCACGGGGTAAGTGCCATTACGTGAAGTGACCAGCGCGCCCGGGATAACGAGTCGCTGGGTTTGTTCCGTTCCTTTCTTTTCCTGGGCCACCTGCGTGAATGGATTCAGCCCGTATCTTTTCAACGAGTCTACGAACTGCACTTTCAGGGAATCGTCTTCGATGTCAAAAGGATCAATATAGTTCACCTCTACCTGCCCGCCGGCCAGGTCGCGGTATTGCGCGATGGTCTCATCCACGCTGCTGCGCACTTTACGCAGGCCGGAAGAAAGCTCCCCGGTGAGGAATACATCGATAACCACCGTGGTATCGAGCGACTCGAGTAAGCCTTCTGTGCTCCCTGTGAGCGAGTAACGGTTCTCTTCTGTCAGGTCGGCGCGATAATGCACATAAGTAGAAAGGTAGATCACCAGCGCGAAAGCAAGGATCAGTCCCACCCACCAGAATCTATGGTTCAGCAACCGGTTCACTTGTATTGCAGTATTTTTCTTTGGGTGATAGATAAGAACAGTATGATCATCGCCGCGAAATAAATGATATCACGGGTGTCGATCACTCCGCGGCTGATGCTCCGGTAATGGAAGTCCACCCCGAGCATTTCAATATAATAATCCGCTCCCCCCGCAAACACGGGCAGCTTACTGATGGCGAGGAAGCCCGAATACAAAATGAAACAGGTGAATGCACTGGCAACGAAGGCGATCACTGTATTGCTGGTAAAACTGCTCGCGCAGATACCGATCGCGGTGAACACACCGCCGAGCAACGCCAGACCAACATAACTGCCAATGGTGGCGCCTACGTCCAGGCCTACATCCACGCTCAATGCCTCCACTGAAAATGCGTAAATGATGGTAGGCGCCAACGCGGCGATCACGATCAGCCAGGCGCCAAAGAACTTACCCCAGACGATCTGCGCTGAATGCAAGGGAAGGGTGCGCAGCAATTCAAAAGTGCCCGCTTTATATTCATCCGCGATGCTGCGCATCGTGATGGTGGGCACGAGAAATAAGAGTACCCACGGCGCCAGGTCGAAAAAGCTGTCCAGCGAGGCATAACCGAAATCCAGTATGCTTGAATCGGGAAACACAAAAAGAAATAGCCCGGTGATCAACAGGAATATCACCAGCGCGATATAACCGGTAAGGCTGTTGAAGAATTGCTGCCATTCTTTTTTGCAGATCATCCACATGGTTCAAATCTACTATAAATCAAAAGTCAAAATGCAAAATTCAGAATGAAACTCCTTTTTGCCTTCTTGCTGTTGACACAGGGGCACAAAAAAGCCTCCCATCACTGGAAGGCTTTGTCAATATTTTTCTCTTCTACACCGCGAAACTCTCACCACATCCGCAGCTCCGGCTCGCGTTCGGGTTGTCGAAGTAAAACCCTTTTCCGTTGAGGCCGTCGGAGAAATTAAGTTCCGTATTCACGAGGTAAAGAAAGCTTTTCAGGTCCGTGACCACTTTGATCCCATTGTCCTCGAACACCTGGTCCATTGGCTTGATCTCGTTGTCGAAATCCAGCTTATAGCTCAGCCCGCTACAACCACCACCCACCACGCCTACGCGCAGGAAATATGAACTGTCACCCGCGACGCCTGCATCCTGCATCAGCTGCAGGACCTT
>JAJTCI010000253.1 GCA_021323155.1 Chitinophagaceae bacterium
ACCACCGTACACAGCACGTAAAGCGCGATCTGCAGAAGAATAAAAATACCAACCGCTATTTTGAGTTGGCGGAATTTCAACGCGGCGGGCCGCCTGCTGATAAATACGGCAATCACAATAACAAATATGGATATGAGTTCTACCAGTAGCAGCATGTCAGTATACTAATTTAGCGATCCGGCCGGTCCCTGCGAAATAAACAGCTTTACCGGTCTTACTTTTCGCGCACACATTAAAACCATCCGTACCCCTGGCGCCATCACCATGTATCAGTTTCCACGTCCTGCAGCCGTCGGTACTCAAGTCAACACCATTGGTGCCGCAAGTAATGAAGGACTTCTTATTAATTTTAATAATGCAGCTTCGATACCCATGTACGGCTGAGCGTTTCCATGTCTTGCCGGCATTCTTCGTATACACCACGTTCCCGGAATCCTTCCAGTATTCAACATAGTCCCCACCAGTGATGTAAAAACTCTTTTTTGAATCTGAATGCATAGAAAATGCGCCAGCGGATAACTTGCCTTGTAGTATCGGGATATTGATTTTCCTGGATGCAGAAATGTTAACGATATACAGGTTCGAGACAGATCCGCCCGAAATAAACGAATAACTCCGGGAAGTGTACTGTTTTACATTTGTTCCACTTGCTGCAAAAAGAGCTTCATCTTTTTTGGAACCGATAACATCACCCGTTGTGGAATTCCGTTCGATAAGCCAGAAGTCGTTCCTCCAGTATCTTAAAACAGTGAATACATAACCAATTGGATCGCCCATGCAAACACAGGTGGTATCGTTAATGCAATCCATAGCATCCAGGAACATTCCTTTCCTGTCCATCTCGAAAACAATCGTCCAGCTTAGGCCGCCGTCTTTCGTCTTAAGAATATATGCGGGGTTGTCCACGGCCATTATGATCGCGGTAGATGAATCGAATGCTTCAATATCCCTGAAATCCTTTTTTTCAAATCCTGGAACAGTGATCCATTTCCAGGTATTTCCCCCGTCAACGGATCTGCCTACGGTACCATTGCTGCCACTCACCCACACAACGCTGTCAGAGGGAACGGATAGTCCCCGGAAGGAAGCATTGACGCTGTCCAGTACCCGTATCGATGGAAGTTTTTGTGATACCGAGATGAAAGGCAGGATAATGATCGCGCCCGCAAGGAACCATTTCATCTCCTGAAGTTAATTGTTATGGAAATCCAGTTCACGCTTCAACTGCTCAACTACGTTAAAAATGATGGGACAACGGTCGTAGTGCATGAAAGTGGTGAACAGTCTTTTTTTGAACCCTGGCAGGTGAAGGGCCGGGAATTCACGGCATCCCGCAAACCGGTATTCGTAGACGCTGCATTTGTTATCCAACAAAAAGTGGCACGGGATCGCGTTGAGTAGCATCATCCCGTTACTTCCTTTCTCAATGTATTTTTCGTCAAGCGCCGTACGCGACATTTCCAGGTGCTGCGCGAGTTTGTCTGCCTCCTCCTCGTTGATGTTAACCATGAGGCTCTTGCAGCAATTGCCACAGGATGTGCAATCTATGCGGGGTGAGATCTCGCCATCGAGCCGAGCCACCAGGTCATCGATCTCCTGCTCGTTATGGCTTTCCAGGAACGACCGGAACTGGTCATTCTCCCCCTGCCGTCCCATGGCGATTTCAGCGATTTCTGCCAGGCTGGTATTGATCGGGCGCATTTCCACCACGCAAAACTAGCTGGTATTGACTGTCTTATCGAATAAGATTTCCTTAAGAGTTTTTATCCACACATTTCCTTCGTTTGTCAAAAACTCGAAACTTGCCGGGCGGCAGCAAGGTTTACATTTGTCAGTGACGGAATACCTGGTTGGACGTAAACGAGTTAATCAGCAAAGAGTTATACCCGGCTGGCACTGGTAATAGTCTCGAAATGATACTTGCGTTCCGTTGCTTGAAGAATATAATTCGCGGTCAAATATCAGGAGGTCACCTTTTGACTTTTGACTTGTCACTTTTGACTTAATACCATGGCTGATAATAAAAACCTTTTCGAATACACCGAAGAAAGTATCAAGAGTCTCGATTGGCGTGAACACATCCGGTTGCGGCCCGGTATGTATATTGGAAAGCTCGGCGACGGCTCCGCGCCTGATGATGGAATTTACGTACTCATCAAAGAAGTGCTGGACAACTGCATAGATGAGCACACGATGGGCTATGGCAAGCATGTCGAAATCACGATCGAGAATAAGACCGTCACGATACGTGACTACGGTCGGGGTATCCCCCTGGGCAAAGTGGTGGACGTGGTGAGCAAGATCAATACCGGCGCGAAGTATGACAGCAAAGCATTCCAGAAAAGTGTTGGACTGAATGGTGTGGGTACTAAAGCGGTGAACGCGTTGAGTGACTATTTTAAAGTAGAGAGTTTCCGCGAGGGCAAAGCCAAGGTGGCCGAGTTTGAGCGCGGTATACTCTCGAAAGAACACAAGGAAGCGAAGACCACCGAGACGAATGGTACACTGGTAACCTTCATTCCGGATAACTCCGTCTTTAAACACTTCAACTTCCGCCCGGAGTACATCGAAGAACAGATATGGAACTATTGCTACCTCAATGCTGGCCTGGTCATTTCACTGAACGGAAAAAAATTCGTCAGCAAGAATGGTTTGCTCGACCTCTTACAACGCAAGACCAACGTCGATGAGATCCGCTATCCCATCATCCACCTGAAAGCCGAGGATATTGAAGTGGCCCTCACCCACAACAACGATTACGGTGAAGACATATTTTCTTTTGTCAACGGGCAGTACACCACGCAGGGCGGAACCCACCAGCAGGCCTTCAGGGAAGCATACGTGAAAGTGATCCGGGATTTCTACAAAAAGGATTATGATGCTTCCGATATCCGGACCAGCATCGTTGCGGCCATCTCCGTGCGCGTACAGGAGCCGGTCTTCGAAAGCCAGACCAAGACCAAGTTGGGTTCGCAAAATGTTTATGAAGGTGGCCCCACCATGCGCAACTTCGTCCTGGACTTCTTATCGAAAGAACTGGATAACTTCCTGCACAGGAATTCACAGACCGCCGAGGCGCTCAAGCGACGGATTGAGCAAAGCGAAAAGGAAAGAAAGGAGCTCGCCGGCATCAAGAAACTGGCGAATGAACGCGCGAAGAAAGCCAACCTGCACAATAAAAAGCTGCGCGATTGCCGGGTGCACTTGAACGACGAGATACCAGCAAAGAATAAAGAGCAATTCGTTTCACTTCAGCAGCAAAGCACCTTGTTTATCACCGAGGGTGACAGTGCTTCGGGTTCCATCACCAAAGCGCGTAGCGTAGATACGCAGGCGGTATTCAGCCTCCGCGGGAAACCACTCAACTGTTTCGGTCTGACGAAGAAAGTGGTGTACGAGAATGAGGAGTTTAACCTGATGCAGCACGCGCTCAACATCGAAGACGGGTTGGAGGGATTGCGTTACAACAACGTAGTGATCGCCACGGATGCGGATGTGGACGGCATGCACATTCGTCTGCTGATGATGACCTTCTTCCTGCAGTTTTTCCCTGACCTGGTTAAGCACGGCCACGTTTTCATTCTGGAAACACCTTTGTTTCGTGTAAGAAATAAACAAGAGACCATATATTGTTACAACGAAACGGAGAAGCAGGCCGCGGTAAAGAAATTGGGCAGTAAGCCGGAGATTACCCGCTTCAAGGGACTGGGTGAAATATCACCTGACGAGTTCGGTCGCTTCATCGGCGAAGACATCCGCCTGCAACCGGTAATGCTCATGCCCGACACACATATCCAGGAT
>JAJTCI010000022.1 GCA_021323155.1 Chitinophagaceae bacterium
AAGAAGGCCTTGACAGGATCGAATCTACCCTCGCGCGGCTCTAAATGCCGGTTTCGTCCCTTGAATCCCACCGTTAGTCCCTTCAACAGGTAAGCCAGCGCGTTTTTCCTTAAATTCGTCGCCCAAACTTGTTATTATGACTAAAAGATTTCTACTTCTTGGTAGTATCCTCGTTTTCTTATTCACTACCGCAACCAGTCAAACACCACCGGCAGGCAAAACCCTGTCGCCCGACCCAAAAGTGAAGATCGGTAAGCTTGCAAACGGTATGACGTATTACATCCGCAAGAACACCGAACCAAAGAACCGCGCGGAATTACGGCTTGTTGTGCGGGCAGGCTCGATCCTCGAGAATGAACAACAACTCGGCCTTGCGCACTTCGCGGAGCACATGGCTTTTAACGGTACGAAGAATTTCAAAAAACAGGAACTGGTAGATTTCCTGGAAAAGAGTGGCGTGAATTTCGGGGCCGACCTGAACGCCTATACCAGTTTCGATGAAACGGTTTATGAACTTCAGCTGCCAACCGATAGCGCGGAAGTTTTCAAGAAAGGATTCCAGATACTGGAAGACTGGGCGCACAATGTGAGCTTCGAGAATGAAGAGATCGATAAAGAAAGGGGCGTTGTGATTGAAGAGTGGCGTCTTGGACAGGGTGCTGATGAAAGGATGCGCGTAAAGTACTTCCCGGTGCTCCTGAAAGGGTCACAGTACGCAAAAAGACTTCCTATCGGAACGAAGCAAAACCTGGAGAACTTCAAGTATGAAACGCTGAAGCAATTTTATAAGGACTGGTACCGCCCGGATCTCCAGGCCGTAGTAGTTGTTGGCGACTTCGACGTAGCGCAGGTCGAAAAAATGATCAAGGAACATTTCGGACGGATTCCCAAAGCGGTCAATCCAAAGCCGCGGACGAAATTTGGCATCCCCGCGCATAAGGAAACGGGCATTGCTATCGCCACTGATCCCGAACAGCAGTATAACATCGTACAGATATTCTACAAACAACCTTCCATTCCTGAGCCAAAGACCGACGTACAATACCGGGCGATGCTGGTGCGCGAGTTATTCAACACCATGATCAGCCAGCGACTGGATGAAAAAGTTCAGTCGGGCGAGGCGCCGTTTGTATTCGCCAGCTCGAATTACAGCAAATTGATCGGCGATAAGGACGCGTTGATACTTATGGCAGTGATGCAGGATCCTGCTATGACGACAGACGCGATCGAGATCCTCCTGGAAGAAAATGAAAGGGTAAAACGGTTCGGCTTTACCAAGGGTGAGCTCGAAAGGGCAAAAGCCAACATGTTATCCCAGATCGAAAGCTCATATAACGAGCGCGACAAGACCCGTTCGGCAGCGTATGTGAATGAATACGTTCGTCACTTCCTGGATAATGAGCCTATCCCGGGCATTGAAAAGGAATATGATATCTACAAGACTTACATGCCCGGCATCACTTTAAAGGAAGTAAACGCGCTCATCAGTCAATGGATCAAACCTACCGACCGCGCAGTGGTGATCATGGGTCCGGAAGATGCAAAGGATAAGCTGCCTACGGAAAAGGATGTTGCTTCCATGATGAATATGACGTTTAAGGACCTGTTCGCATATGAAGACAAGACGGTGAACGAACCCTTACTATCCAAAGTGCCAACAGCGGGACAGGTGACGAATATGAAAGTGATCCCCGAACTGGGAAATACCGTTGAGTTGGAACTGTCAAACGGCGCTACCGTTGTGTTGAAGCAGACAGACTTTAAGAATGACGAGATCGTGATCTCTGCGATCAGTAAAGGCGGTACCTCGCTGGTGCCCGATGAACAGCACCTCTCCGGCACAAATGCTTCATTCGTGGTAATGTTCGGTGGCGTAGGCAATTTCGATTATATGTCGTTACAGAAAGCGCTCGCCGGCAAGAACCTTTATGTTGCTCCATCGATCGGAACATACACCGAGGGACTGAGTGGTTCCGCTACTCCAAAGGATCTTGAAACCGCGATGCAGCTCATCCACCTGTACTTCACCAGCCCAAGGATGGATGAAGCTTCCTTTAAAGTGGTCCAGCAGCAGCTGACCGCTTCTCTGGCCAATAAAGGTAAAGATCCCAGCAGTGTTTTCATGGATACGGTCAGTTACGTGATGGGCAACTACCACCCCCGCCGCAAGCCGATGACACTGGAGTCACTCAAAGAAATAGATTACAACACTGCCTACAATATCTATAAGCAGCGTTTCGCGAATGCCGGAGATTTCATCTTCACGTTCGTTGGTAATTTCAACCCGCAGCAGATACTGCCACTGATACAAAAATACATTGCATCACTGCCGGCAGCTGAGCAAAAAGAGAACTGGAAGGATCTCGGCATCGATTACCCGCAAGGATTAGTAGAAAGGGTCGTAAAGAAAGGGCAGGAAGACAAGGCGTCCGTCAGAATGTTCTTCACGGGTAATACCACCTATTCCGACCTGGAAGAAGTTCAGCTGGACCAACTTACCAAGATACTCGGCATCAGGCTGCGCGAAGTGCTCAGGGAAGACCAGGGTGGTGTGTATGGTGTAGGCGTAAGAGGCAGCATCAGCCGCGTTCCTGACAACAGCTACTCGGTATCCATCAACTTCAGCTGCGCACCTGCAAACGTTGACAAGCTGATCGCACTTGTGATGGCAGAGATCGATAACCTGAAAGCCAATGGCGCGTCTCAGACCAATATCGACAAGGTGACTGCAGAAGACACGCGTACCCTGGAAACCCAACTCAGGCAAAATAGCTACTGGCAATACAACCTGGAGCAAAAATACCTGTATGGTGAAGATCCCAAACTGATACTGGAAGACATGAACAACCTGAAGAAACTCACGGTTGAGCGGACAAAGGAACTGGCCAACAAATATCTGAACAACCAGAACTTTGCTAAGATGATCTTGTTACCGGAAAAGCAATGATCATTTGATCTTATAGAAGAAGGACAGCGTTTGCTGTCCTTTTTTTGTTGCCTGGACCCATGCTTCACAAGAGCATCCTTCCGACTAGGCGTCCCCGGCATCTTTCGCAAAAAACGCGACCAACATTGCCTAACCGGGCTCAACCGGGCTTAACCCGGCCTAAACGGGTCGTCGTCAGATAAGTTCTTTGAGTTTCTCCACGACCGCATCGATCTCCTCTTTCGTGTTGTGCTTTGAAAAAGAGAACCGGATGGCCATGCTATGATTTTCGGGGTAGATCGCTTTGATCACGTGGCTGCCTACGTCAGTCCCACTGCTGCAGGCGCTGCCGCCGGAAGCGCAGATATTGTTTATGTCGAGATTGAATAATAACATCTCGCTTTTCTCTGTCTTCGGGAAGCTAACATTTAATACGGTATAGAGACTGCTGCCCGCATAATCACCGTTAAAACGAACGACCGGTACATTGGCTTGCAGCTTCTCCACCATGTACATTTTGAGTTCTTTTATATAGGCGCTGTCCTTTTCAAAATTAGCGGTTGCCAGTTCGAGCGCCCTGGCGAAACCAACGATGCCATAAAGGTTCTCCGTGCCGGCGCGCATGTTTCGTTCCTGGCCACCACCATGCACCATCGGGCTGATCTTAATTTCCGAATTCACATAGAGCATTCCCACGCCTTTTGGTCCATGGAATTTATGGCTCGCGCCTGTAATAAAATGAACGTGGATTTTCTTAAGGTCGATCGGGAAATGGCCGACGGTCTGCACCGTATCGCAATGAAAGATCGCCCCGTGTTTCCTGCACAACTCACCTACTGCTTTTATGCTGAGGATATTCCCGATCTCATTGTTCGCGTGCATCAGCGTCACAAGGCATTTCTCCGTACCCGCGGCCAGCAGTTCTTCCAGGTGGGCCAGGTCGATATGGCCGTCCGGCAGTAACCGCACATAATCAAGTGCCGTGGCTCCCTGCCCGTGCAGGTATTCTACTGTATGAAGGGTGGCGTGGTGCTCGATCGTTGAAGTGATAATGCGCCTGCAGCCGAGATCACGCAAGGCCGCGTTGATCGCCGTGTTACTGCTTTCCGTACCACCCGAGGTAAAAAATATTTCGGAAGGATGAGCATTGAGGATGCGCGCAACAGTCTTGCGGGCATTCTCTATTGCCAGCCGGGTTTCACGACCGTAGCTATAGATCGACGAAGGGTTGCCGAAATGGGTGGTGAAATAAGGCAACATGGCTTCCAGCACTTCCGGCTCCAAAGGGGTGGTCGCAGCATTATCAAGATAGATCCGGTTCATTCCTCAGGGTATGATAAGAAAGTGGCAAAAATAAACGAATCAGGCGAAACGAGACCCGATGGTGAAAAGAGATTTGCGGTTGCAGCTAGTGACACAACGAAGCTAAAGAGCTATCCAGGAGCCATGTACAGTCAATGGATTATTCCACTACGAGCTTGAAACTCATACGGGCGGTCTTGCTGATGACCTGCAGGATGTAAATGCCCGGCTTTACCTGTTCCGGCAGGAGGCATGTTTCAGTAGAAGCATCGGCATCTACGTTGACGGTCTTTAGAAGAAATTTCCTGCCGTCTTTGTTGTAAAGGGTAATGGTGTATTTGTCTTTTTGCAGGGATTGAAGATCAAGTACGAGTTCCTTGCCCTTTACAGACACAGGACTGATGAGAGTGGGCACCTGGGCAGTTTCCTGTGTACCATTCCCGGTTGCGGGGGTCACTTTAACCGATGATGAGCCGGCTTCGGCTACATCCTGCTGGGAAAACCCGGTGATCGTAATTAAACATAATACCGCGCTAAAGAAACTGCCTTTCATATTCAATCGTTTATCCTGGAAGCCTACCCGGCCCGAACAGGTATACAATATACTGCCTCAGGATAAAAAATCGTACCGGAAATCCACCGGCGGCAACCCTAGATCATGCTTTCCCTGATATCCTGCATGATCCGCCTGGCGATGTTGTCGGCGGTTGTTTCAAAATTGCTCTCGGCATAAATCCGAATGATCGGTTCGGTGTTGCTGGAGCGGAGGTGCACCCAATCGTTATCGAATTCAATCTTTAAGCCATCTTCGGTGTTGATCGGGTTGTGTTTGTATTTTGACTGGATACCCTTGAATATCTTCTTGATGTCGAAACCGTTTTCGAGTTCGATCTTATTCTTGCTCATGAAATAGTCCGGGTACATGCTCCGCATCTGCTTGGCCGTTTTCTTTTCCCTGGCCATAAAACTCAGAAAGAGTGCGATGCCGATCAGTGCGTCGCGACCGTAGTGCAGGTCAGGCACGATGATGCCGCCGTTACCTTCCCCGCCGATCACGGCCTTTACTTCCTTCATTTTCTTCACCACGTTCACCTCCCCTACCGCTGACGGCGTATACTCGCCGCCATGTTTTACCGTCACGTCTTTCAACGCGCGGGTAGATGACATGTTGCTCACGGTATTCCCTTTGCGGTGACTCAGTACATAATCGGCTATCGCTACCAGCGTATATTCTTCCCCGAAAAGCGAACCGTCTTCGCAGACAAAACACAGCCTGTCTACATCCGGGTCTACCGCGATGCCCAGGTGCGCATCCTTGCGCTCTACCTCTTTACAGAGTTCGCTGAGGTGTTGTGGCAATGGTTCCGGGTTATGCGCGAACTTACCATTCACCTCTTCGTTCAGAACGGCGATATCCTTCACCCCTAACGCCCGCAACAACGCAGGTACCGCGATGGCCCCGGTACTGTTGATCGCGTCAACGATGATCCTGAATTTCGCTTTTTTGATAGCTGCAACATCCACCAACGGGTAATTGATGACCGCTTCAATATGTTGGTCCAGGGCGGTGGTGTTAACAGTATACGATCCCAGTTTGTCGACCGGTGCAAAATCATAGGCATCGCTCTCCGCGATGGCCAGGATGGCCTCGCCGTCTGCACCACTGATAAACTCCCCCTCGTTATTGAGCAGTTTTAATGCGTTCCATTCTTTCGGATTGTGGCTTGCGGTTAATATGATGCCGCCGTCAGCTTTCTCCTGCCTGACCGCCATTTCCACGGTTGGAGTGGTGCTTAGTCCCAGGTCGATCACGTCGAAACCAAGCGCATTAAGGGTGCTGACCACAATTCGCTGTACCATTTCACCGCTGATACGTCCGTCACGGCCGATGACTACTTTCTTCCCGGTACTATTGTTTCCAAGCCAGGTGGCGTAGGCAGCAGTGAACCGAACAATGTCAAGAGGAGTTAACCCTTCCCCGGGTTTCCCGCCTATCGTACCACGAATTCCTGAGATGCTTTTTATGAGGGCCATCCAACGTGTTTTGAGGATTGCAAACTTAACCAATCTATCGCTATTAATGGCCGCTGGAACGCCCTATTGAATTATTCTTGCAATACCCCGGGAGATTATCTTTGCTGACCAACAATTGCTTATGGTTGACAGATCATGGTTCAAAGACTGGTTCAATTCCACGTACTATCACCTGTTGTACCAGCACAGGGATGAAACAGAGGCATTGAATTTCATCGAAAAGATGATCACGTTCCTGGATCCGCCCAAAAGCAGCCGGATGCTGGACGTCGCTTGTGGAAAAGGCCGGCACAGCAAGGCGCTTGCTGACATGGGTTTCGATGTAACCGGTATTGACCTGTCTCCGGAGTCGATCGCGGAAGCAAAAAAATGGGAGTCGGAAAGCCTTCATTTTTTCGAACACGACATGCGCCTCCCGTTCCGGGTCAACTATTTTGACTACGCGTTCAACCTGTTCACCAGTTTCGGGTATTTCAGAACGGAAAGAGAACACAACAACGCGATTCGTACCATCGCCAGCAGCCTGAAGAATGAAGGCGTCTTCGTGGTAGACTACCTGAACGTTCACTACGCGGAGGATAACCTGAAAAAAACAGAGAGCATAAAGGCAGGAGACGTTAATTTCCATATCAGCCGGTGGCATGATGAAAAACACCTCTATAAACAGATACAGGTAGAAGACAAAGACCATCCGCTCCATCATTTGTTCACAGAGAAAGTTGCTAAATTCTCCCTTGGCGATTTCACCGACATGCTCGCCTACCAGCATATGCAGGTGCAGGAAGTGTTTGGGGATTACACACTGGGGCGCTACCACCTGAAGACTTCACCGAGGATGATCATCGTCGCGAAAAAATTTTACCCGCAGGAATCAAAGTAATTGACGGGCCTTTATTTCAAGATATTTGTTAAGCGCGTTGACCGTTAGGTTTTGAGGCGGGGTAAGGATCGTCATGATACCATGTTGCTGCAACTCGGCCACGATTGATTGTTTTTCTGAAGCGAATTGCTCCGCCACCGCCTTTGTATACACCTGTTTCAAGTTACCCGCGGGATCGTTTAACAAAGCCTCTAATTCCGTATTCTCGAAAAATACCGTCACGAGCAGGTGATCCGCTGCCAGCTTCCGGAGATAAGGCAGCTGCCTCCTCATGCCACTTAAAGATTCAAAGTTGGTAAATAGCACGAGCAGGCTTCGCTGGTTGATTTTTCGTTTTACCTGGATATACAATTTCTCGAAATCACTTTCAAGGTAACGGCTCTTTTGCTTGTACAACAACTCCAGGATCGCCTGCATTTGCGACAACTTCCGGTCGGCGGTAAGAAATGAGCTGATCTTTTCAGCGAAGGTGATGATGCCGGCCTTATCCTGTTTCAACAAAGCAACATTACTCAGCACAAGGGACGCGTTGACTGAATAATCCAGTAAGCTGAGGCCCTCGAATGGCATACGCATCACCCGGCTCTTATCGATGATACAATAGATCTGCTGGCTTTTCTCATCGGTATAGTTGTTCACCATCAACTGTCCCTTCCGCGCCGTCGCTTTCCAGTTAACGGTGCGGTAATCGTCGCCAGTAACGTACTCCTTTATCTGCTCGAATTCCATTGTATGACCCAGGCTCCTTACTTTCTTAACCCCTACCTCGCTCAAACGATTGCTGATGGCCATGAGCTGGTAACGCCGCATTTGTATATAAGATGGATAGACCGGCACATTTACCGGTTGCCCCACTGTCAATCGTCTTTTGAACAGGCCGATGCTGGTGGAACAGAACAAGCGGATATAACCAAACTCATATTCGCCCCGCTTGACCGGGCGGAGTTGGTACTTAAGGTATTTACTTTCTCCTTCAGCCAACACCAAATGGAAGTGTACATCACGTTTCTGGAACTGGTGGGGCACCTCGTCGATCACGTCGAGCGTGACAGTGAAGGGGTAATGATTTTCAAAATGGATCTGCACCGGGTTGTCATCGCCGTTGCTGAGCCTCTCCGCGTGAGACCGCACCGCGCTTACACCCCTGAACCTGTACAAAAAGAAGTAATCGGCCAGGGCAAGCACCCCCAGCACAAGCAATGCGGCATAGGGAATGATGCCCAACCAGGGAATGAAGAAGCGAATGACGAATAGCACAATGCACGCCGTCAGCGCCGCGTGCCAGCGGTTGCTTACGAATAAAGAGCCGATATATTTCTTCCAGGCTTTGATCACGGCTTAACGGGGTACTTCTACTTTTTTGAGAATTTCAGTGATCACGTCGGCAGGAGTGCTGCCTTCCATTTCTTTTTCGGGGGTAAGGATGATGCGGTGCGATAACACCGGGTGGAGGACCTCTGAGACATCATCCGGCGTAACAAAACCGCGCCCACGCATCGCCGCAATGGCTTTCGATGATTTCAGTACTGCAACTGACGCCCTGGGACTACCACCGAGGTAAACGGATTTGTTGTTGCGGGTCTCGTACACCAGTTCCGCGATATAACGCATTACTTTGTCCTCTACGTGAACGCCGGTCACCACCTGGCGGTATTCATTGATCTGCTGCGCGGTCAAAACAGGACGCACGACGTCGGTAAAATGCGCGGTGATGCCCTGGTGGGTATGTTCCAGTATCCGGATCTCTTCGTCCGGCGTGGGGTACTTCACTTCGATCTTGAATAAGAACCTGTCAAGCTGCGCTTCCGGTAACCGGTACGTTCCTTCATGCTCCACAGGATTCTGTGTGGCGAGTACCATGAACGGCTCTTTGAATTTATACGTCGTGCCGTCGTAGGTGATCTGTCTTTCTTCCATCACCTCGAACAATGCCGCCTGCGTTTTGGCAGGGGAACGATTGATCTCGTCGATCAGGACCAGGTTGCTGAACACAGGTCCTTGTTTGAAATTAAAAGTGGCCGACTGCGGGTTAAAGACGGAAGTGCCTATTACGTCGCTTGGCATCAGGTCGGGTGTGAACTGTATCCTTGAAAAGGGCACGTCAATGCACCGGGCCATCAGTTTCGCGGTAAGGGTTTTGGCTACGCCGGGCACCCCTTCGATCAGCACATGACCTTCGGCAAGGAGCGCGGCAAGTATCAGGTCGATCATCTTTTCCTGGCCTACGATCACTTTACCGATCTCCGCCCGGATCCGGTCTACAGCCTCATTTAATTGTGTGACGTCAATTCTGTTCTCCATGCTTTATGTTTTGGATGAAATATAGAAATTATCAATGCGATAGTTCAGCCTGAGCAGCACCTGGTCACTCACCGGGTGGCTTCCTTCAATTTCACTGATGATGGCGATGATCTCCCGGACTTTTTCTTCCGCCACCCCGGAGCGTTTAGCCAGCACTGTTACAAATTCATCGTTGAGCTCACGGGTTTGAAGATAATATCGCCTGCGGATATACTGTAGCCAATACTGCACTTTACTATTAGCGATGCTACGATTGTCTTTCTGGCCGAGATACACCGCGGACACCGTTTTAACGAAGTCGATTGTAGAGTTACGAAGCGGCTCAATTACCGGTATGATGCGTTGCCGTCGTTTCATCTCAAACAGCACATAAATGACCAACGCGGCGATCGAGAGCCAGAGGGCAATGCGTAGCCAGTGATCGTTCAGGAAAAAACGAAGTGGCGTTGTTGCACCGGTACGACCCAGCTTATAATATTCGTCCCAGTATACGGCGCTCACATCGTCCGGCAGGTAAGACAACGCGCGTGATGCGTACTCATGGTTATCCCGGTACAGCATGAAATAATTACTGAAGCAAAGGGGTGCCGCGTGAATATAAACGGCCCCGGAGCCAAACTCGACCCTTACAAAATTGGGATCAGATTTGTGCGTGGTACCAAGAATGGTGGTAGAGTCGGGTTTGTTAACCGCCGAAAACCTCCCGTCAACTGTAAACCTCCGGTATCGGTAAGAAGAGTCGGCTTTCAGCTCCGGGTTCACAAAATTGATGGCCGTTGAATCCTTCATCCAGAAATCAGTAAAGTCAAGTGTTTCCAGGCCAAGCGTGTCCAGGAATTTCTTGTTTATTGAGGCGGCAGAAATAAAAACATAATTGCCATCGTTTACAAAACCCAATAATTCATCCTGGTCCGGCTTTCCTATTTCGAAATGGGGCGCGACGACAACATAAGCTGTATTCTTCAGGCTATTGTCATGAATGAAATTATATGCTGGTTCGCGCAGGGTATTTATCGGTGTGCCGGGGAAAAGGTCTTGTAAGCGATTGAAAAGGATATAGGCCCCGTAAGGATTGCGATCGTCTTTACTAAGGGTTATTTTCCAGCTGAGTGGTTGCGGCCGATTGATCTCAGCCACCACATAGAGCACCAGCAAGACTCCAAAGATCAATATGAATCTCCTGTAGCTCTTCATCAGCCGATCTTGGTTTTGAAGTCCGTGAATGCTGCATCAATTTCCTCGAAGTGCGCTTTACTCACCGGTATGCCACCATACCACGCATACTCGAACGCATGAGTCAGTTGATGAAAAGAGTGGTGGGACGGGTGCTCCAGCAATTCCTGCAAATAATTGTAATTGGTTTTGCCAGGCCGCCAGGCGATCAGCGACTTATCGCTGAGCAGTTTCAATGAATGGAGGTAGACGAGGCGCACGGCCAGCCTGTAATTCCCATTGCCCAGTGCGTCCCTTATGGCTTCTTCGAATGATATGGTGTGAATGTTTTCCTCGCCGATCTCGTAATCTAATTTCCCGCGCCCTTTGCCTCTAAAGAGCCCGGTACGATCCCCGAATAACTTCCATATGAAAAAGACAAGGACCGCGATGCCCAATATGACCAGGATCGTTCTGAGTGTGATCCTGCCGGCCGGCGTTGAAGTGATCCTGTAGATCCAATCCCAGAAAGACGCCCATAGTCGCTGCCATAGTGAGCTGACCGGTTCGGCCTTATCGTATTGGAATTGCTTGTCTCGTTTGTATGCTTCCAACGCCGCGGCATCGAAGGTGCGGATGGAAACACTGCCCGAGTCAAGCGGGGCTGGTTCCTGGGCCACCGCTGTAGCGCAACCCAGGAAGATCAATATCAACAACGCAGCATACCGCATCAATACTGCTCCTCGGTTTTATCGTTTGAAGGAGCGGAACCAAGGGTATCCAGTTTGCGCATAATTCCGGTGCCGTCCATCCTTTCGGTCAGGCTGTAATAATTAAGACCGACAGAAATCGCAAATATCACGTAGAAACAGTAGCCGAACACATTGGTGATGGCGCTTACCGTAGCCATGCTCGATTGCATATCGCCACCGGTAGAGACGTAAGAGCCAACCCCCACCATGAGCCCCAGTATCATACCGATGACTCCCGCTGAGAACGCGTATATCAGGTACGCTACAAGGTAAACAGCAAACGATAACCAGAAATTCTCTTTCACCAGGGCAAAACAGCGGCTGAATGTTTCACCAATGGACGCGTCCTCGTTCACCATGATCATGATGGCCGGTGCAAAAACCACCATCAGGTAAATACCGGGTACGATACAAAACACTAATCCAACGACGATCAGCAGCCAGATGAGGATCATCAGGCCAAGGGCGGGGAAGAAATGCTTCCTAAACTCCTCCCATACCGCTTCCAGCGAAGGCGATGTCTCATCCAGGTCATACAATTTGAAATAACAGGCGATTGTCAGGTTCATGGCAACGGAGGCCGCCACGCCAAGAAAAATGATCAGGAAGTACGAACCGGTAAAGATCGCACCGAAAATATCGCCCGGTTGCCCGTTACCTGTCCCTATCCTGTCAAATACCGACCACAGCTGCGTCTGGTAAATAGCGCTGACGATCGCGGCGGCGAGGAGAAACACTCCCGCGATAAGGAGGAAGTTCTTCATCAGGGGTTTGAACTCCTGGCGCAGGAACTGGAAGGTGTCTCCCAGGTTCTCGCCGAAGTCTCTTACTTTCCGGAGGTAAATTTTTTGTTGAGCCATAGATCAAAGTCATTATTGGTAAATACAGATGCCCGGCCCCTGCTGCTTTCAATTCGCTTATGCAGCCTGATCGGGTAAATGATAAAGTACCATATGATAAATAAAAGTGACACACCTAAAATAGTAACACTCGTCAATACGGGCATCCCGGTGTGCCGGGTAACGTAGCCTTCGAGGAATGCCGCTGTAAGAAAAACAGGGACGAGCCCGATTACGATCTTCAGGCCGTCCTTCCCGCCGCGGATAAAAGATACGCCCCGGCTGTAGGTGCCCGGGAACAGGATGCTGGTTCCAAGAATCAGTCCTGCTGCCCCTGCAATGACAATGGCCCATATCTCCAGCGTGCCGTGGATAAAGACCACCAGTATGCTTTCGACTCCGAGCCCTTTCGAAAAAAAGTAATACTCAAATGACCCAAGCATTAGACCATTGCTCAGGAGCAGCCAGATGGTGCCCACACAAAAGGTGGCGCCGAAAACGTAGGCAATAAAAGACACCTGTATGTTGTTCCAGGCGATGCGGAAGAACATATCCCATTGCCCGGCATGCTTGTATACACCAAATGGGTCGCCCTTCTCGATGTTCTTGTTCGTCATATTCACATAGCCGTCTCCGAGAATAAGGCGAATGAAGTTTTCATCGTACCTGGCAGACAGTGCACCCATTGCACAGAAAAGCATAAAGAATAAAAACGAATACAGGAACTGCCTGTGATATTGCCTGAAGAGAAAAGGCAGCTCGTATTGCCAGAACCACCAGATGCGGTTCTTGTCCTCGATCTTATTTCGATAGATCTTCTGATGAAACAATGTTGCCAGGCCGTTAAGGTAACGGGTGGTGGTGCTCTGCGGGTAAAAAGTTTTGGAATACGCAAGGTCGTCCGTGAGTTCGATAAAACGGCCAGCCAGCACGTCGGCCGGGGTGTGGTGCCGGATCTCCGTCTCGAACTTTTTCCATTTCTCGGCATTCTGTTTTAAAAACTGGGCTTCCCGCATTGACCATGCATTCGTTGAGGTAAAAATAAACGCAAAAAACGTTGGGTTTTCAGAAATCCTGCATTTATTTACACCGAATTGATATGAGTACGATTTCGATCACGACTACACAGAATATAGAGGTAGAATACGACCTCGCCAGCCTGGGCGAAAGGATACTGGGCCGCATCCTGGATGGCATATTCCTCGTGATCTACATTTTTATATTCGTTTTTGTATTAATAGGAGCCAGCAAGTTGGGTGGCTTCATCGAAAATAATCCCTGGCTCATTATGGCCTTCGCCGCCCCGGTATTCTTCTACGACCTGGTTCTCGAGGCATTCTTCAATGGCCAGAGCCTTGGTAAAAAGATCATGGGCATTAAAGTGATCAGCCTGAACGGCGAACAGGCGTCCCTTGGTCAATACCTCATCCGGTGGCTGTTCCGCCTTGTTGATTTCACCTTTTCAGGAAGCCTCTGTGCGTTGATCATGGTGGCTGCCACGGAAAAAAGGCAACGGTTGGGCGACATGATCGCTGGCACAACACTGGTGCGGGTAAAACCGCGGACACAGATGCACCAGACCCTCTATGTTCCAACCGAAGAAAACGTCTATGTACCCACCTACCCCGAAGTGATCAACCTCTCCGACCGGGATATGCACATC
>JAJTCI010000254.1 GCA_021323155.1 Chitinophagaceae bacterium
TATTTGATGCAGTACCCTTGTTCCAGGACGCGGTAGGCCAGGTCGTACTCTTCCATGCCGTAGAAAAACTCTTCCGGCAGGTTACCGACCAGGTTCAACACTTCGCGTTTGATCGCGTGTGCCCCACCGGCGAAATAATAGGTAAAGAACTCGTCTTTGTCTTTATACTTTGAATACTTTTTATGGGGCAGGCCATTCACCTGCATCTGAACAGTATCGAAGTACAGCACTTTGAAAGACACGATACCTACGGGACGGTCATCGATGCCTTTCTCATTGAAAGAACGGATCACCTGTTGCAACGCGTCGGCATTTTGTAGTACGGCGTCATCGTCAAGGAAGATAATGATATCGCCTTTCGTGTACTGGAGTGCAAAATTCCTTCCCCTGGTAACACCCAGGTTGGACGGTGCATCGATATACCGGAAAGGAATGTCGGGGGTTAATGAGATGAATTCCCGCACCTCCTGGTAGTCAGTGGTTGAGGCGTTGTTCACTACGATCACATCTTCCAATAGCGCTGACGCCTGGTTGAGCTTGCTGATATTCTGCAATAATTCCAATGTATCAGCAGGACGGTTATAAGTGATGATGACGAAACTCAGGGGCTTCACGATTGCAAGATAACTTTGTATTGACGATTAAATTCTTCAATGCCGAAATTTTTCAAGGCATGTGCTCTTGCATTGGCGGAAAGGCTATTTAGTTTCTCGGCGTTGAGCATGCGCAACCATTCTATAGACTGGCTGACAACCTCGTTTGCCTCAACAGAAGTGAACAGGTAGCCGTTGCGATCTGTAATAACATGGTCGGGTATGTCACCTACGGGTGTCGCCATTACCGGGCAACCCCTTCCCATCGCTTCCATTAAGACGATCGGGAAGCCTTCAGTGGAGGAAGGTATAACCAGTATGTCGTGCATGCAATAAACCCGGTGCAATTCATCCTCATCTGAGATATTCCCATAAGGCGTAAGATTACCCGGCAGGTCGCTCGTAATTGAATCTGGCATGCTGCCCACCAGGCTGAAATATGCATGGATATTCTCCTTCTCTGCAGCCCTGGCGATCTCTACAAACAGTTCCGGTCGCTTTTCCGGTGTGCCCCGGCCTACGAATAATATGCGCAGTCGCTCCAGCTTCTTCGGGGCACATTCAGTCCGCGGCAGGTATACGGCGTTTTGTATAAATTGAATTCGGTTGGCATATCGCCCAGGTACATTCAGTCTCTTGTATTGCTCGAGGTGCTCCTCGATCCTTCGCCGGCTGATCATGATAGTCTGGTGTATAAAAGGAAGGAAGGGCAAACGTATCCAGGAAAATGTGTTGAAAGAATGGATCAGCTCCACTTGTTTGATCGAAGCGTTGATCCACGGACTGATCTTATACCCGAAATTGGACTGGCCATTGAAAACGACTGGCTTTTTCTCTTGGCTGTTTATATACGCGGCGATCTTCCCACGCCAGATGAACTTGAGGAAGTAAAGCCAGTTATTATCTACAAATTTCGAGATGTCCCGGATATCGCAACCAGCGTTCCTGAAATCTTCCAGGAACGTCTTGTCCACCGATTTGCGGGTGAAGAAGATCACACTATCCCGGTTGCCGGTCGCATGGGTGATCTGTGCGTGCACTTTCTCCGCGCCACCGGTATGGTAAAAGGGGAAAAAGTAAAATACATCATACTCCGTCTTTAAAGGAGACAGCGCGGCAAGCAGTCGGCCGGCCAGGATAAACGGGTACATCAGCACGTTCTCTGCCTTCCTTTTGGCGATATATCCACCGAACTTCATTGGATTTGTTGCTTTGCAGTTTTGGCGATCGCCATTAACCGGTCACGGATCATCATCATGCTCACCTTTGATTCAAACAGGCCCCATTTTCCACTTTTAATCCGGTTGGCCAGGAATCGCCTTTTGCAATGATAGTTCTTCATGAAAGGGTTCTTATTGCGCAGGAAATTACTGGTAACGGAGGCATCGTGCTGGCGATAGAGTAGGAGAGGCTGTGGTACTTTTTCAATCACCAGTCCGTCGGCCAGCATCCGTAGCCAGAGGTCATAGTCCTCAATGTGTTTTTGGTATGCTGCGTAGCGGTAATGTTTGAACAACCCGGATCGCACCATAACGGTTGGATGGGCAAGGCAATTCTCCTTAGGCATCACATCCCTGATTGCTTTATGCGTATGAGACTTTCGGTCCAGTTCCCAAGGCGGTAATTCATTACCGGTTGAGTTTATCACTTTAATAAAGCAGCCCACCGCTGCAGTGTCAGGGTGATGCAGCAGCCAGTGCACCTGCTTTTCGATACGGTCATTTACCGCGATGTCATCCGCATCCATGCGCGCGATGTATTCACCCTTGCTTTCCTCTATCGCCCTGTTTAGGGAATATACCAGCCCCTTATTGCCTTCATTTTTGATGATACGCATCCGCTGGTCGGTGATAGAGGAAAGAACCTGCAAAGTATTGTCGGTGGACCCGTCTTCCACCACCAGCAATTCGAAGTTGTCGTACACCTGCCGGAGGATGCTGCTGACTGATTCAGCGATATATCTTTCGCAATTGTATGCAGGAAGAATAATGCTGACCAGGGGCAACCACATGGATGCAAGTTAATATTTGCAGTTATAAAAAAACTGTCCCGCTTGGGGACAGTTCGTATTAGATTTCTTCTTCAACCACCAGTTCTTTTTTCTTATAATACTTCCAGAACCCGATCCCGAGCAGGATGAGCATTAATACCGAACAGATCAGCGTGACGGTAGTGCCAATCTTATGGCTTGCCGGTTCAAACTTGAACTCGATCGTATGTTGCCCCGCCGGTATCGGCATCGCGCGAAGTACATAGTTGGCCTTTACATAATCTGACTTCTTGCCGTCAACATACACATTCCATCCCTTGTCATAGTACACTTCACTAAACACCGCGAACTGCGGGCTGCTTGCAGAGGTCTTATAACTGATGGCGTCATTGTCCGCCTTTATCAATGCAATGGATGCACTGCTATCGGCCGCAAAAGATGCATTAGCTATCGCCTGGTACTTTTTGTCGATGATCGCGGTATCCTTCGGGCTGAAATTGTTCAGCGCGTCCATTTCGGCCTTTGGCCCATCCACCCACCTGATCCCCTTCACCAGCCAGGCTGCACCAAGGGCGGTTTCCCTCTTCGTATCGATGATAATACCGGTACGCCCGCGCTCCGGGTCACGGTTGCCGTTGAGGACATATTTTGTATTCAACATGTCTAGGACCGGCTGGCAGTTAGGATATTTGGTGAGCTGGTTATTGATCAGGTCCTGGTAAATGCTCAGCTTGGCCGGATGATACCCACCAATAGATCGATGGAAGTAGGAGGTAAGTGCTCCGTAATTGAACGGGTCCGCGTTGCTAAGATCAAATACACGGAAATAGGATTGATCTGCAAGCACCTCTTTGTCACCGGCATGCATGGTAAATATGGCTTCATTGGTTTCGATGTCTTCATCGTACTTCTCGCTATTGAGGTAATCGCTGTTGACCAGCATTACATCGATAAATGCCATAACGCCGATGACAGCGACTGCCATACCACTCGTGACCTTTCTTTTGATGTACAACCAGATCATAAGGGCGGCCACACCCGCATAAAACAGTGAGCGAAGGATGTCCATCAGGAACAGGTGCTGCCTGTCTTCCTTCAGGCCCGAAACGAATGCCTTCAATCCCTGCTGGATCTGTTCCGGGTACTGGGCAGCGGAAGTGAGAAGCCCCTTGTCGATCTCTCCCTTATAATCCAGTGAGAAGTA
>JAJTCI010000023.1 GCA_021323155.1 Chitinophagaceae bacterium
AAATGAGGCGGGCCTTGACTGGACGGTAGACAGCGCGGGCACGGGTGACTGGCATGTGGGCGAGCCACCACATCACCTGTCACAGAAAGTAGCAAAGCTCAACGGTGTAGACATCTGCAACCAAAGCGCGCGGCAGTTCAGGAAGGAGGACATGGAATACTTCGACAAGATCTACGTAATGGATAAGAGCAATTACGCCAATGTAAAGCAGATGAGCGGTGATCACTGGAATGAAAGTAAAGTTGAACTCTTCCTCAATGAGCTGTACCCCGGCGAACAGCGTGACGTGCCCGATCCCTGGTATGGCGAAGAGCCAGGTTACCATGAAGTGTATCACCTGATAGAAAAGGTGTGCGAGCGGATCATCAGGAAATACTGCGAAGGCGAGATACGGAAAGTAAAAGGGTGAAAGGTGAAAAGGCAAAGTGCGTTTGGAGTTTTGACTTTTTACTTTTGACTTTACTCTACTTTTGTCCCAAATGAAACCATCACTACCCCAGGGAACAAGGGATTTCAGCGCGGAGGTCGTGCGCAAACGCAATTATATTTTCGAAACCATCCGGAACGTGTTCGAATTATACGGGTTCCAGCCACTGGAAACGCCCGCGATGGAAAACCTCGATACCCTGATGGGCAAGTATGGCGAGGAAGGTGACAAGCTGATCTTCAAGATACTCAACAACGGCCTGGAGCGGCCTGAGAAACACGCCATGGCCAAGGCCGATTTTGAAAAAGTGCTAGATGGAAAAAATACCAAAGGCATTACCGAGCGGGCCTTGCGATATGACCTCACGATACCATTCGCAAGGTTCGTGGCGATGAACCATGGACAGTTGTCGATGCCGTTTAAGCGTTACCAGGTGCAACCTGTCTGGCGCGCCGACCGTCCACAGAAGGGACGCTACCGCGAATTCTATCAATGCGATGCGGACGTGGTAGGAAGCAATTCGCTGCTGAATGAAGTGGAGCTGGCGAACATATACGCCACCGTTTTTAAGAAACTGGGAATCCAGGTCGAAATAAAAATCAATAGTCGCAAGATCTTAACAGCGCTTGCCGAGGTCTGCGGCGGACCGGAACAGGTGATCAACATTACCGTCGCCATTGATAAACTCGATAAGATCGGGATGGATAAAGTGAAGGAAGAGCTGGCCACGCGTGGACTGAATATTGAACAGGTCAGCATCATTGAAAAATATCTTTCGATCAGCGGCGATAACCAGGAAAAACTGGACCAGTTGTCCGCACTTCTCGGCGCTAATGCGCAAGGCAACCAGGGCAGGGAAGAATTGCGTTATGTGCTGGACTATTGTCAACAATCAAGTTTCATCTGCGACCTTTCCATTGATTTCACGCTCGCCCGCGGACTCAATTACTACACCGGTATCATCTTCGAAGTGAAAGCTGGCAATGTGCAGATGGGCAGCATCGGTGGCGGTGGTCGTTACGACGACCTTACCGGGTTATTTGGTGTACCGAATATACCCGGGGTAGGCATCAGCTTCGGGGTGGACCGGATATATGATGTTATGGAAGAACTGCGGTTATTTCCCGGGACTGTTCAATCCGGAACGAAGGTGCTTTTTTTCAACCTCGGCGCTGAGGAGAGCAAACGAGCTTATTCCCTAATGCAGCAGTTGCGAGAAAAGGGTATCGCGACAGAACTCTTCCACGATCAGGCGAAATTTGACAAGCAGTTCAAATACGCCGAAAAGAAATCCATTCCCTACGCCGTGATGCTGGGCGGGCAGGAACTGCTTGATAACACCTGCAACGTCAAGAACCTGCAGACAGGCGAACAGCAAACCATCGCACAGCAGGACCTCCCCGGCTTCCTCTCCTGAGACTGGCATACATTTCGAGTATGCTTAGGAAATTTCCGGATGAAAGCTTATTTCCTTGGTTTGGCTACACTGCTGTTCGTGGCATGCGAGCGCAAAGCAATTCCCTCCAAACCAACGCATACCGCAACCACCGAAGGGACGGCCGCAAAGCCGGCCACGGAGACGCCAACCGTGGTGGTAAACGGGGATGGTAAAGTGGTCAACTCATCCGTTAAGACCAATACAGGTAGCAAGGTGTATCCCGTTACCAGCGCCCGGTCTTTCACGCCCGCCCAGAAAAAGAACCTCATGCTCCGCTTCAAGACCGTACCGCCCAAAGTGCTCCATGTTCCGGAAAGCCTGTACAAAAAGAACGCGAAGGGTACGTATTACGTGTACAGCAGCAAGTTCTGGTACTGGAAGAAGAGCGATGGCTATTTCTACCTCGACGAGAACTATTACAACTAGCGAATTAACAATCAAAACACAGAAAACAGCCGCTGACCAATTAAGCTGGCATATTATTTAACAGTCATAGACAAAATAATTCTATGAAAAGCTTTTTACTTGCCGCGGCTGCAGCTTTAACCTTTACGGCGTGCAGCAGGACTTCCAACCCGAGTGGGTCAGAGCCCTACCCCGTACCCCCGGGACAACCTGTGCCGGGCGACCCAAGGAATCCGGTTCCAGGTGGCGGTGAATCGCGCTATCCCGCTCCTTATCCATCCGGTGATAACACAACTACTTACCCGCAGGAGGGTCAAAAGGATGGTGTAGTTACTATTATCCGCACAGGTAGTAATAACCCGGAAGGTCTTCCTCCCGGACAGGCAAAGAAGAAATACGGTGGCAAGTCAGCGAAAGTATATGCACCCGGCCAACAAAAGAAAAACGGTGGTGCAGGTATGGCAACGGTGATCTCGGTACCGGATCAATATGCTTCACGCGCTACCAGCGGGCAGTTGTTCTATGTGTACCGTAACAATACATATTGGAAGCAAAACGACGGGTATTACCACCTGGCGACTGATTCCAAAAACAAAGTAAGAGGCGATGATGATGACGATAAGAAAGTAAAAGAGAAAAAGAACGGAAAAGGTAAAGGCAAGAAGAAAGGATAATTAAAAAGGTCTGAGAAAAACTCAGACCTTCTTTTATGCTACTACGGGTGCCGGTTCCGTACCGGGAGGAATGGCCTCCCGTCCGCGTGATCTTTTCATCGGTTGTTTTTTCCAGTAAGTAAGGCTTCTCCATAGCCATTCGAAGGGGCCAAACCTGAAGTATTGCAGCCACAGGTTACTGAACGCTATCTGGAACAACCATATGCCAGCCATGACGATGTACAACTGGTAGCGTTCGAACTCGCCGAACCACCTGAGGCCATAACCATAAAATATCAACGTACAGATGATCGACTGCATCAGGTAATTGCTGAACGCCATCTGGCCTACTTTAGAAAGCGCGCCCATCAACCATGGTACGACCCTGTATTTGTACAACAGCATAATAAGCGATAGGTGCCCCATCGTCACGAGCAACCTTCTCAACTGGTAAGGGTTCACCAACATCTCGTCGGCGAGCAGGGTAAAGTCAAACCCGATCCTTAACGCGGTGCGCAGGAAGAAGTAGTTCATCAGGAGCCCTGCGCCATAACCCACGACCAGCATCACCCAGTAAAACTTCAGGCTTCTTTCTCCCGTGAGGATGCGCCTGCGGAAAAAGAACATTCCGACAAAGAAGAACGCGATCGCGTCCCAGAAATAATTCTTATACAGTTTGATGCTTTCGAACTTGATATTGATCGGCGCGAGAGTTGTGAGGACATCCAGGTACCCACTCTGCATTTCCTTTTTTGTCCTGGCGGAAGCAGTACGCACTTCGTTTATGTCCGTCCGCTTCTTCATCCCTTCCCATGACTCCTTCGCTTTCACCTGTTCTTCCGTGAGCTTTGCCTTTGATGCCTCCAGTGCCAACGCCTTTTCACCCTCTTTACGAACATTATTTGCCATGTACATTGGTACGCTTGTGAGTACAGTTGAGATGGCGAGGATGACGATGCTCATGATCAGCAATCCCTTCGCTTTCATGTTGCGGAAAGGGAACAGGAACAACCCGCAAAGCCCGTAATTGAACAGGATATCTCCCGGCCAGTTGAAGATGAACGCGTTTACCATTCCGAAGAGGATCAGCCAGATCAGCCTGCGGTAATAAATATCCGCAGCGTATAAGCCAGCCTGTTTTTTCTCCAGGTTCTGAAGGATGAGAATGCATCCTGCTCCGAACAGCATAGAGAACAGCGCGCGCATTGTGCCTTCGAACATGCCGTTCACCGTCCACCAGGTGTAATAATTAACGCCTGAGAATTCATCGCGCACGCGCAGGTCGAACACGTCCTGGTGCGGCATACCGAAGTAAGGAATATTCATCATGAGGATACCCAGCAGCGCGATACCTCTCACCGTGTCGATGATCCGTATCCTGCCTGACTGTTCAAGTGGTGCAACAGGGCCCGCGGTGTCGGCCGAATAAAAAAGCCGGGTGAATTGTTTCATCTGGCAGCAGTTTGTGGTGTAGAAAGAACTAATGTAATTAAATTCCCGTGGCAAACCCAATAACACCGGCCGGAGTTTTATCTTACTTTAGGCGTTTATGACAGGCAAACGCAACTTCGGGCTGGACATCGCAAGGGCAACAGCCATCGCCCTTGTGCTGGCTACACACCTTTTCGGAAAACTAATTACGCCTGCCATCGGCCCGTTCTGGTACCTCGCCCACCTGGGAGTGGACATTTTTTTCGCGCTCAGTGGTTTCCTGATCGGATCCATTCTTATTAAGATGTCGGACACCAACAGCGGTACGCTCTCGCCAGGGAACACGTTTATTTTTCTCTGCCGGAGGTGGTTCCGCACCGTACCCCTTTACTACCTGGTGCTGTTGCTCGTATTCCTGGTAGAACGCTACGTGTACCACAATGTCACCACGTTCGACTGGCGTTATATATTCTGGCTGCAGGCAGCCGGAGATCGACCGGTGTTTTTCGGGGAATCATGGAGCCTTTGCATTGAAGAGTGGTTCTATTTTAGCTTCTCTATCCTGTTCTGCATTTTCTCTTATGCTACAGGCCGGCTGTTATCGCTAAAGCACAAGTGGCTTTTATTCACTTTGCTCTTTATCATCGCGGTGACGGTATACCGTACCCATTATTCAGCGCACGATTACCGATCGTTTAACATCACGTTCTTCCGACTGGATGCGATCGCATACGGCGTACTAATGGCTGTTGTGAACTTTTATTACCGGGACCTGGTCACTTCCCGGAGCCTTTTGATCATCTCTGTTAACGGGCTCGGCCTTACCGCCACGGGTATCCTGCTCTTCCTGTCAGGCACTTATATTAGTTTGTATTATACGCTGGCCGGAGCCGGCCTGGCGATGATCGTTTTCAGCCTTGGCTGGTTATACAGGAAGAAGGTTCCCGGGGCGAACGCGGTGTCATTCCTATCAAGGATATCTTATTCGGTTTACCTCCTCAACCTGAATATTATTTTACTGGTAGTCTTTATCGCCGGAGACAGTAATAAGGCGTTGCTGGTAGCTGTCGCGCTCACGGCCGTTATCGTGGCATCAATGTTCACGTATAAGTATGTGGAGCAGGTGTTCCTGGGTATCCGGGACAGGACTATGGGGAATGATAAAAAAGCATTGGATGGTTCACTGCCTTCTACAAACGTTCGTAAATAACCGCCGCGCCCTGTCCCACGCCTACGCACATCGTGGCAAGACCGTATTTCGCGTTGCGGCGTTTCATCTCGTAGATCAGCGTGGTGGATATCCGTGCGCCACTGCATCCCAGCGGGTGGCCCAACGCGATCGCGCCACCGTTTACATTCACTTTAGCAGGATCAAGCGATAGGTCACGCATACATGCGATGGACTGCGCGGCGAACGCTTCGTTCAATTCGACCAGGTCGAGATCATTGACGCTGAGCCCCGCCCTTTTTAAGGCCTTTTGCGTTGCCGGGACAGGACCGATGCCCATGATGGCCGCGTCTACTCCTGCGGCAGCCATGCTGACCACTCTTGCGATGGGTGAAAGGTTGAATTGCTTTACCGCTTCTTCGCTGGCCAGTAATAACGCGGCGGCGCCATCATTGATACCGGAGGAATTCCCGGCGGTTACCGTACCATCAGCGGAGAAAGCGGGCTTCAGCGAGGCCAGTTTTTCCAATGTAGTTTGTCTTGGGTGTTCGTCCTTGTCAACGGTGATCGTTTGTTTTTTCTCCGCGACTTCCACCGCGAGTATCTCATCTTTCCACTTTCCTTCCGCCAACGCGGCAAAATATTTTTCCTGTGAAGAGAGCGCAAATTTGTCCTGCTCCTCCCTACCGATCTTCCATTGTTTCGCGACATTCTCAGCGGTCTCGCCCATACTGTAGGGATGATAGAGCGCGGCCAGTGTTTTATTGGTGAACCTCCACCCGATGGTAGTATCGTAAACTTCCGTGTTCCTGCTCCATGCCTCACCGGTTTTCGCCATCACGAAAGGCGCGCGTGTCATGCTTTCAACTCCGCCCGCGATGTACATCATACCATCACCGCACATCAAAGCCCTTGAAGCATCCATTACCGCGGTGAGCCCGCTGGCGCAAAGCCTGTTGACCGTAGACCCGGCAACGGTAACCGGCAAGCCAGCGAGCAGTAAGCTCATGCGCGCCACGTTGCGGTTGTCTTCGCCGGCCTGGTTGGCACAGCCCGCTATTACCTCCTCGATCGCGTCCAGATCAATATTCTTATTGCGGTCCACCAATCCACGGATCACATGGGCCAACAGATCATCAGGGCGTACAGATGCAAGTGCACCACCGTAACGACCGATCGGCGTGCGGAGGGCATCGATGATATAAACAGGTTTCATGTTGTATACTGTGCTTTTGTACTGCTATTTAGGCCGGCGGTGTGTTCACGCGGGTGTGGCACGCATTACTGCAACCGCTTGCTTAGCAGGCCGCCGCAAGTTATCAAAAGGGCTGTGAATCGTCCGTAAAAATTAATGAGTGCGCTCTTCCTTTTACCCCCGGGATGTTGTAATTTGTAAGTCGCCATAATCTAAAACGCTTGTATATGAAAAAACTACTCTTCGGCCTAATGGCCGTATCCATGATCGCGGTTAGCTGTAAAGACGAGAAAACGCCTTCACCTACACAGGCTGCCACCTCAGCCACCACCCCGCAAAAGCAACCTACCAAAGCAGAAATGGAAAAGGCCATGATGGATTATGCCACACCGGGCAAGATGCATGAATGGCTGGCCAAGTCCAACGGTACGTGGGAAGGTGATATCACTTCTTACTGGGAAGATCCCAGCAAACCCACGATGAGCAAAGGCACAGCGGTGTACAAAACGATCCTGAATGGTCTTTACCAGGAGGGTGTTCACACGGGCAAAATGGGCGAAATGCCTTTCGAAGGCCGCAGCCTCACCGCGTACGACAATGCCAAGAAAGTCTGGATCAGCACCTGGGTGGACAATATGGGTTCCGGTGTGATGAAACTGGAAGGTGTGTATGACGAGAAGACCAAGTCAATGACATTAAAAGGATTCGCGGTGGACCCTATGTCCGGCAAGGAAAGCGGTGTGCGGGAAGTGATCACTTTTATCGACGACAACAACCAGAAAATGGAGATGTATTGTGAAATGGGGGGTAAAGAGCAAAAAATGATGGAGATCGTCTCCAAAAGGAAGAAATAATCAAGGAAATCAACCAAGAAGGGCGAAGCAGGTGCTTCGCCCTTCTTATTTGCAGTAAATAAGGCCGCTAACATTTCTTTCAGAACGCCTGGCTTACTTTTGCAGCCCATGCTCGCATCACAACTAAAGAATATCAGGCACTTATCACTTCCGGAACTGGAACAGTATTTCCTGGAAATGGGGGAGAAAAAATTCCGGGCTCAACAGGTCTATGAATGGATCTGGAAGAAGCATGCTCATTCTTTCGACGCGATGACCAACCTTGGTAAAGAAACGCGGGCGAATCTGGCTGAGCATTTTACCCTACCGGCATTGTCGGTTGAAACGACCCAGCATAGTTCCGATGGCACGATAAAGAGCCGCTTCAAAACAGTGGAAGGGCATATGGTGGAAGGGGTGTTAATCCCCACCGACGAGCGGAAGACCGCCTGCGTGTCTTCGCAGATCGGCTGCAGCCTGAGCTGCAAATTCTGCGCGACCGGTTACATGGAGCGGAAACGCAACCTTACCTACGACGAGATCTACGACGAGGTGGTGCTGCTGAACCAGCAAAGCGAAAAAGCCTACAATAAGAAACTCAGCAATATCGTGTTCATGGGTATGGGTGAGCCACTGCTCAATTACAACAATGTGCTGAAGGCGATCGAAAAGATTTCTTCTGAGGACGGGTTGGGTATGAGCCCGCGCCGGATCACGGTTTCCACCGCGGGCGTGGCCAAAATGATCCGTAAGCTTGGCGATGACAAAGTAAAGTTCAAACTCGCGCTTTCATTACATGCCGCAAATGATAAAAAGCGCAACGAGATCATGCCCATCAACGAGACCAACAGCATCAAGGAACTCATTGACGCGCTGAATTACTTCTATAAACAGACCGGTAACGAGATCACTTTCGAATACATTCTCTTTAACAACTTCAACGATTCGATCAAGGACGCGGACGAACTGATCCGGATCTACCGCCAGGTGCCTGCCGACCTGATCAATATCATAGAATATAACCCGATAGAAGCCGCCAAATTCCTCAAGCCCGACGAGGACACCACCATGCAGTTCATGCAACACCTCGAGAAGAACCGGGTGAACGTGCGCCTGCGCAGGAGCCGTGGCAAGGACATAGATGCCGCCTGCGGCCAGCTTGCCAATAAGAACTGATCCCATTAACATTTTTATAAGGAGCGGACTTAAACCATTCTTACAATGACCGGTCTATTATGTTGTAACCGCAAAAAATAAAAATCGTTACCATCATGAAGAAAATATTCACACTCTCAATGGCTGCTTTATTGCTCGCCGGCTCAGCAATGGCACAGGGAAAACAACAACAGGCCGGGAAAGAAAAACACCAGAAGCACCAGAAACACGAAGGCCAGCGCCATGGCATGAAAGAAAAAGGAAAGATGGCGAAAGACCTCAACCTGACAGAAGCGCAGAAGGAACGCGCGAAAGCCATCAACCAGGAGTACCGTGAAAAAGCGAAAGCTTTACAGGCGGAAAGGAAAACAAAGATGGACCAGGTGCTGACAGCTGAGCAAAAAGCAAAGCTTGAAGCGGCGAAGTCGCAGCGTAAGAATGAAATGAAAGAGAAAGGCAAGCAGCGTGGCGACCAGTTCAAAAAACAACTGGGATTAACCGATGCACAGGGCCAGCAGATCAAGACCATTAACGAAGAATTCCGCGCTAAAGCGAAATCCATTCGGGACAACAACAATCTTTCTAAAGAACAGCAGAAAGAGCAAATGAAAGCCCTGCTAGACCAAAGAAAAGAAAGAATGAAGTCGGTATTGACCGCTGACCAGATCCAGAAGATGGAAAGCATGAAGAAAGAAGGAAAAGAGAAAGGCAAACGTGGCAAAGGACAGAAAAGTATCAAATAGTTATATGTGAGTGACTGTAGTTAATGCGTATTTATGAAGCATCCGTCGTCTGGCGGATGCTTTTTTTTTGGGTTGCAGGTTGGTGGTTGCAGGTTACAGGTTACAAGGTGCAGGTGGCAGGTTACAGGTTACAAGGTGCAGGTTACAGGTTACAAAGGGACGATTCAGTCCCGTGTTAGTCCCGAGTCAGTCCCGACTCAGTCCCGACTCAGTCCCGTGTCCCGTTCGCAGGGGGCCCGGTGGATACCCATTCCTTTCTTATACAGCGTCCTGTTCCGCTTCAATCTATACCCGCATTTGCGGGGGTGGCAATAAGTTGCCGGCTACTGGTTGCTGCCTGCCGCGTATGAGCCGAACCCGAAGCTTACCCGAGGCTAACCCGAGACTAACCCGAGGCTAACCCGAGGCTGGGCGACTAATGGCGCCTTTGTCGCCACCTTCGGCCCGAGGCTGGGCGACGGTTCAACCTGGCGACCAACCCGTCAAATGCCCCATTTCCTGAGCTGCTGGAGGGTGGCTTTTAAGTCTTTGGGCAGTTCCGCTTCCAGGTTGAACTGTTCGCCATCCAGTTCGAAGTTCAGCTTCGAGGAATGCAGCGCGAGGCGGGAGAGGATGGGGCGCTCTTCCAGTACGTCCTGGGAGAGCTTGAATTTTTTTCCTTTGATGGCGGAGATCTTCAGGGGTTCGGCTTTGCCATATACATCATCGCAAACGATCGGGTTGCCGATGTGTTGCATGTGAACGCGTATCTGGTGGGTGCGACCGGTATGGATCCGGAACTGCATCCAGGAATACTGTTTAAAGGATTCGAGCACTTCATAATCAGTGACCGAAGGCTTACCTTTTACATGGGTCATCATCTTCGTTTGTTTGCCCGGGTGTTCAGTTATAGGCACATCGATAGTCCCTTGAGTTTTTACCGGTTTACCGTGTATTAATCCGAAATAGTATTTCTGTACATCCCTTCCTTCGAATTTCTGCGAGAGGGCTTTGTGTGTTACTTCATCCCTGGCGAACACCACGACGCCACTTGTCTCCCGGTCGAGGCGGTGCACCGTAAATATCTCTCCGTATTTCGCTTTCAGTAGTTGCTTTAGCGAGATACCCATCCCGCTGCGGTCGGCGATGGATAACAAGCCGGCCGGCTTGTTCACCGCAACGAAGCGATCGTTCTCCAGTATTACTTCGTATCTCATCTTTTGCGCGGGCTTTGGCGTTTGGCGGGCTTATCGTCTTTGTACACGCGTTTTCTTGCCGACGGTTTTTCATCGCGGGTACGCGGGCTTTGGCCTTTGGCAGGCTTACCATCTTTTTGCAAGCGTTTCCGCGCCGGCGGTTTGTCATCGCGGGTGCGCGTGGATGGCCTGGGCATGACATCCTTGGCCGGACGTGGGCGGGGTTTCGATACACGTTCCGTCTTCATGATCTCCTCCACCGCTTTATCTTCCCTGGCGTCTTTTTCTTTTTTCGCCCGGATAAAGCTCTGGTTCATGAATTTCAGGAGGCGTACTTCTTTTTCGTTGAGGTGGCGCCATTTGCCGCGGTCGACATTCTTCTTAGTGAGGTTACCGAACATGACGCGGTCGAGATTCTTTACATCATACCCCATGTGCTCGAATATCCGGCGGACGATGCGATTCTTACCACTGTGTATCTCGATGCCGACGATGGCTTTGGATTTTGCATCCGCGTAACTAATCGCGTCAGGCTTTACAAAACCGTCTTCGAGCGTGATACCGTTGAGGATGGTGTCGACGTCTTTTTTCGCCACGGGCCTGTCAAGAGTTACTTCATATATCTTCTTCACCTCGAAACTGGGGTGGGTTAGTTTCTGGGCCAGTTCGCCATCGTTGGTGAGCAAGAGTACACCGGTGGTATTCCTGTCCAACCGTCCAACTGGATAGATCCTTTCCCGGGAGGCCGCTTTGACCAGGTCCATAACGGTCTTCCTGCCTTCGGGGTCTTTGAGTGTAGTGAGGTAGTCCTTGGGTTTGTTGAGGAGTATGTACACGAGGTTCTTCTGAGAGAATACTTTTTTGCCGGAAACCTTAATGTCTTCGTTGCCCATGACTTTATGACCCGGTTCAAAAATGATGTCGCCGTTCACCGTGACTTTCCCCTGCTTTACGAGTTCCGCGGCCTCTCTCCTGCCACAAATGCCCGCGTGCGCGATGAATTTGTTAAGTGGCATTTCGATGGCAGGGCGTTGGTAGCTGGATGCCGGTGGTTGACCGGTGTCCGTTGAACGTTGGTCGTGGTCCGTTGATCGTTGACCCGGGCCGGTGGGTGTTGGGCGTTGACCGGGTGCGCCTTTTGTTTTTATCAATCTGCCCTTTGCGCTATCGGCTGCAGCAGGCTTTGTACCTCTCTGGTCCGGCGTGTTGCCATATTTAGTTCCTACGGCCTGGTATTTTTCCGCTTCCTTCTTGCGGAACTCTTCGCCTCGCTTGCGGGCTTCGTCTTTCAGCTTTCTTTTCTGCTGCCGGATGACCTCTTTCTTTTTGGCGCCCTTAAGTTCTTTGTTGATGAATTTGTCGAAAGGCTTTTTACTCATGTTGAAGGTTTTGCTGTTTTGCAACAGGAGGGGCAAAGATAGGCGTTGGCGCACGCAAAACCCGCCGGCGGGCGCAAGGGAAACTTCACACTCCGGACTCCTCATTCCAACTCCCCGCTCTCCCCTATCTTCGCAGCATGTCGCAAGCACTCACCCACCAGCAACTCACCGCTGTCGCCCAGCAATTCGGCACGCCGGTGTATGTATACCACGCGGAAAGGATCGAAGAACAATACAACAAACTCAAATCTGCGTTCAGCGGCTGCGATGCCAAGTTCTTTTATGCCGCCAAGGCGCTGACCAATATCAATATCCTCAAATTATTGAAAGGTCTTGGCGCGGGGATAGACTGCGTCAGCATCAACGAAGTAAAGCTGGCGCAAAAGGCCGGCTTCGAAGCCAACCGTATACTGTACACCCCTAACTGCGTTGACCTGGAAGAGATCGAACAGGTGAAGGAATTCGGCGTGCGGGTCAACCTGGACAATATTTCCATCCTGGAGCAATTCGGCAATAAATACGGTAACACTTACCCTGTATCTATCCGCCTCAACCCCCATATCATGGCGGGCGGTAATTATAAAATTTCTACAGGGCACATCGACAGCAAATTCGGCATCTCCATCCACCAGGTACGTCATATCGAAAGGATCGTGAAGACCACCAAACTACAGGTGAATGGTTTGCATATGCATACGGGCAGCGAGATCAAGGACGTTAACGTGTTCCACCAGGGACTGGAAGTAATGTTGAACATCGCGCGCAACTTCCCCACCATCGAATTCATCGACCTCGGCAGCGGTTTCAAAGTACCATACCAGCAGGATGACGTGGAGACGGATATCGTGGAACTGGGTAAGAAGGTAGCTGAGGACTTCAATGCATTTCAAAAGGACATCGGCCGCAAGATCGAAGTATGGTTCGAACCTGGTAAATACCTGGTGAGCGAGGCCGGCTATTTCGTAGTGAAGGCGAACGTGATCAAACAGACCACGGCCACGGTGTTCGTGGGCGTCAACTCAGGCTTCAACCACCTGATCCGCCCGATGTTCTACGAGTCCTACCACCGCATCGAAAATATATCCAATCCTTCCGGACCGGAACGCATCTATACGGTCGTGGGACATATCTGCGAGACCGACACGTTTGCGTGGGACCGCAAGATCAACGAAGTGCGCGAAGGGGACCTGCTCGTATTCTATAACGCGGGCGCTTATGGCTTCGAGATGAGCAGCAACTTCAACAGCCGCCTCAAACCCGCCGAAGTGATGGTAAAGGACGGCGAGGCACACCTCATCCGTAAAAGGGACGTATTCGAAGACCTGCTGAAGAACCAGGTTGAAGTCCTTTGATCAAAAGTTTACCATCGTGCGATAGCGGTTCGTCGCGGCGCCCCACCCAGAGCGAAGGACTGGCACAAAAGCTGGTACCATAAAACGACTTATATTGAGCCGGAAATGATCGAAGTAAAGAACATCAAGAAGAGTTTTGGCGATAAAGTGATATTGCAGGACATCAGCTGCGTGATGGAACCCGGCAAATGCAACCTGATCATCGGGGCCAGCGGCAGCGGTAAGACCGTGCTTACCAAGTGCATGGTGGGCCTGTTCAAGCCGGACCGTGGAGAGATCTTTTACGAAGGTCATGACATGATCCACATGAACGAGGACGAAAAGAAAGAGCTGCGCCAGCAGATCGGTATGCTCTTCCAGGGTTCCGCGCTGTTCGACTCACTGACGGTGGAGAAAAACATCCTTTTCCCGCTCGACATGTTCACTAAACTATCCTACCGGGAGAAGAAACGAAAGGTGAACGAAAC
>JAJTCI010000024.1 GCA_021323155.1 Chitinophagaceae bacterium
TAGGCGCATATCCGTTCAATCCGTCTGATCCGTGCTCCCCACTCTGCGCAGCAGGGATCATCCACGCAAATCCGCCGCATCCGCGTCATCCCTGCCTACTGGCTGGCAGGCGCGTTCCCATCCTCGCAAAAAAAAAGTTGCCAACGCTATCACACGCCGGCAACTCTGAAGCCCTTCCCACTCTTGCTTTCACCTCGGCTTCGCTAATGGCAGCTATTTCAAAACTTCAGGTTGAAACCCAGGCTGCCATACATCGGTACCAGGGTCTTTGTTTTGAAATCCTGTGCCAGTGTTTTACCAGCCTCTACGTACAGGTCCACCTTCCCGAAAGAAGCACCGGCCTGCGCGCCGAAATAAGTATACCCGCCGGTCGCAGGCTCATACCATCCATTCACTACGCCTGGGTACTGGTCTTTGTACGACTGCGAATGCCGGAAATGCGTGACGATCGCTTTATCGAAACCGAATTTGCCACCCACGAACCAGTGCTTGCGGTAATAACCCAGCGCGCCGCTGAAATCACTGCCGAAATTCACCAGCCGAGCGTAGTCGTTCTCGTAACGGCGGAAAACTGCCTGCAACTTCGTACTGAAACGGAATCCTTCATAGCTTACCCAGTTGATGTCCATACCCACCCGGCTCTTGAAATCGTCAGGCAACGCGTCGCCCGACGCGGTGGAATGGTCAGCCATGAACACTACCGGTATCTTCGCCACCGATGCTCTGTAGCCGTAACCCGCGCCGTAAAACAAACCATGCTCCATGCGCGCGTTGAGGTTGATGATATGACGGTCTTTTTTCTCCAGGCTTTGCCAGTTGATCACCTGCGCTTTTACTGTTACTGATTGAAGCGTCAACAACCCCGCTATTATGTACGCGATATAAGTTCTCATTGTATTTGTTTTGATGTGATGAATGAATTAAAGTGAACGGAAATAAGCGACGATCGTTGGAAGCGTCGAACCACTCCAGGCGGTATTGTCCTGGAACATTCCCTGGTGTCCCGTACCCGTGATCTTCTGCAGCACCTTCGTATTGTAGGCCGAGGATATCTTCTGCGCCCATGCATCCGTATACGCTTTGTTCTGCGCGCTGTACAGGAACAGCACCGGCTTAGTAAACGCGTTGATGCCAACGGTGAAATCGGGTGCGTATTCGTCGGCGATCTCGTAGCACGCCGTGTTCACCACCGCGCCGGCGCGCCATTGGCTGCCGGGCAGCACGTTGTGCTCCCCGGTGATGTTGTTATTGTATCCCATCAGCGCCATCTTGTAATCGAGCACAGCGTGCTGGTCTTTCTTACCGGAAAGGAACTGGTCCAGGAACGCGGCGTCATTCGCCAGCTCGGTCCACAGGCCGAAGTCGCGCGACTTCTTCGTGTACTCCTCAATGTCTTCCCATTTAAGTCCGCCGGGTTCGGCTACCACCAGTCCCTGTACTTTGAAAGGATACTTCGCGGCAAAACCGGTAGCGAGGATGCCACCCCAGGAATGGCCGACGAGGTAGACTTTCTGCGCGGCGCTCTTACGGTAATGCGCGATCACGCCGGCGAGGTCATCATACATCTGGTCGAGTACACCCAGCCCAAGCGATGTATAACTGGCTTTCGGAAAACGCTGCGAGAGACCCGAACCGCGCTGGTCGTAAAACACCACGCGGTAGCCATGGTTCGCGAGTTGTTTACCGTTCAGCAGCGATCGGTAGTCTCCACCGGGCCCGCCGTGAAGGAACACCACCATGGTACTGTCGGGATGGCCGAAGGCTTCGGAGTGCAGCCATGCACCGTTCACCTTGATCGAAGGTAGCAGGGTATCCTCGGTCACCGTCTTCGGGACCAGGTTTCCCGGCTCATTAATAAAGCGCTCTTTGGCGCAGGACACGAAAAGGACGGCGCCTAAGGCCATCGTGAAAAGGTTTCTTGTAGTCATAACATTTGAAGTTTTGAAATGAACCGCAAAATTCACCTGCTCCCGCCGCGCCAACGACTCACAATGAGGGATGAGACCTCTGGATAAAACACTCTTTTTCAAATTCTTATGAAGATTGAGACCTTTGCAGGTGGCAAGTTGCGGGTTGCAGGCGGCAGGTTCCGGTTGGAAGTCACAGGTTACGCCCTGGAAAAATGACACACGTCGAATTTCGAAAATCCTGGTCCCGGCGCAACCCTGTTGCCTGGTGCCTGGCGCCCGCTCCCGGCCACCCCCAGCCTCGGGTTAGCCTCGGGTTAGCCTCGGGTTAGTCTCGGGTCAGCCTCGGGTGAGACTCGTATGCGGACCGATGGATACCTACATTATACCTACGCCGGTCCCCCTTCTGCCTCCCTCTTCATACCCTCTTACCTCCACCCGGCCTGCAATCCTACCGGAACGACACAGTCAAACGGGCGCCATGCAACATGTAACCTGCAACCCGCCACTTGCAACCCGCAACCTCCAACCCGCAACCTGCAACCTGTAACCTGCAACCTGTAACCTGCAACCTGCAACCCCTGGGCAAGCTTTCCTGTGAAAAATGATGGGACGAAAAATGTAACAGGTGTGCCTAAGCCAGTGCTGGCTGCTGCCTACGGTATTCGCTCGGGGTTACGCCCGTATGCTTCTTGAAGTTGCGGTTGAAAGATGCCTTGGAATTGAAACCGCAATCATAAGCCAGGGATACCAGGGTGAACTGCTGGCTCTGCGGCTGCGAAGAGAGCCGGATGAATTCATTCACCCGGCTTTCATTAATGAGGTCGTAAAAACTCTTCTGCTCTTTTGTATTGATCACCTGCGACAGGTAATTGGGATGGATGCCGAGCTGCTTCGCCAGTTGATCCAGCGTCAACTCGGGATCTTTATAGGGCTGTTCCTCACGCATCACGCGCGTCAACCTTTCGTGGATGCTGTCCGCGTCCGCCGCACTGAGTGTCGACTTCGCATACTTACTATTGGTAATGGTTTCGGGTAACTGGCTCTGAGTTGGTTGAACAGGCTCCGGGGGAATGCCAGCAATCTCATCCGGATCGTTGGTTCTCTTTCCTCCCTGGCTGAACACCTGCACCTGCTTGATCCCGAAATAAGCGATCCAGATCACGAACACTGACACGGCCCCGAACACCGACCCGCTGTCTCCTACGAACATGACGATCAGCCAGATCACCACCATCCAAATGATCAGGTACAACAACCAGTTGAAATTGATGCGCTCCGTATTGGAGAAACGCTGCACGATACTTCTCTTATACCGCATCAGTCGCGCGAGTGCCAGCGCGATATAGGTCACACCTGATAAATACACCGCGATAGAGTTCACCATCATATGCGTCTCGTATCCCCTTCCTTCCTGCCGGACCGCCTCCAATTGCATGTCAGCGGGAAGCAAGAAGAATTCGCCGAACAAGAGATAAGACAGGAGGACTGGAACAAAATGCAGCAGTTGCGTAAAACGGAAGCCCCGCCGCGACACCTGGCTGGTGGTATACAGGAACAGGAAAGGCCCATGCACCAAAGGCAAAGGAAACGCTACCACTACCAACCATGGGTAATCATCGTACTGCCTGGTCGAGAAAATATAGAAGCACAGCAAGTGCACACCGATCACCGCCAGCCACGCCACCAACAGGTAATCCGCACGCGTCTTCCCCCTTTTCGTGGCAAGCACAAAAGCCAGGAAAAAAGCCAGTATCACCGCAGCCAGGTAAAGCACGCGACAAAATAACCAGATTCTCCGATGACTGCAAGAGTTTAGAGTTTCTCCCTCAAATAACGTTTATAAGATACTTTAATAGAATCGACCATGGGCCGGGTAAATGAAGCCGTCACACTGGAACGCTTCTCCCTAAGCGTGATCAACTTCTCCCGGTTATTTGCCATGATCTCTAACCCGTCGCTGAATTTCACAACTCGTTGGGGAGATAAAGTATCGACAAGGGCGATCATTTCACGCGTCCTGCCCGCGTTCATCGGCAGGTATCCGGTAGTCGACCTGTTCCTGATAAGCATCAACACAGAATCGCTCCCGATCATGCCCGACAAGCTGAATACCTCCTTGCCTTCGCTTTGCTCGCTAAAAAATACACGAAGCCGTTTACCAGTCGCACGATCGACAAGGGTATCAGTACGGTATCCATACGCAATCTCCTTTTGCTTCGGCGGCTCAAGATCAAACGGAAACTTGTCGTCCGTCCTGCCAGGTTTACAGGAGAACATGAAAACGAAATAAACAACAACCAATACTGGCCTTAAAATAATGTTCGTCATCGCAAATATTTGGTCACCGGATAATGCTACATGCATGTTTAGTCCTGGTCCGAGATCTACGTTCTTCCGCTGAATCCTATTCACGCTGGAGAGTCGACGCTCCCTCAAATCGCCTCTCATTATTTCTATCCGCAAAAGCCATCCCGGCACCCGAATAAGTCAATATCAGGCTCACTTAAAAGTAATAGAGATAAATTTATCGCAAACCTATTCTTAATCTAAAAACACCAACATGTTAAACCGCCTTCCAGTAAAACTATTTAGCCTCTGCGCATTCGTTTGCCTCTTAAGCGCAAAACCTGTAGAGCAGGCAAGTACAAACGGTCAGGAGAATTCCAAAACCTTCTCATGTGCCACCGCCCTGGACCTGTATGCTGAAAACACCAGCACCACCATCCCTGTTTGGGTTACCTACACTTCCGATTGCGACGTAAAGGGATTCAAGGTAAGTCCCTCTGATGCAAAATCCGGGTACCTTGGTTACAACCAGGATGTTGAGGTCAGGATCCATTTCCCCTGGGGGGCAAATCCAGGCAGGATAAAGATTGTGAATGGCGGTGTTCAGGTGGCCTGTATAACCGTGGTTTCCTCCTGGGACACCTACTATTTTACAGTGAACAATGCCGTTGGTGACGGTATCCTGGTAACATATTTAGATGGAGCCACAGGTTGCTAAACTTCATGGTCCGTCGACATTTCCCCGGATACTAATAAACTTAAAGGCTGCCCATAGTGCAGCCTTTAATTATCCGTGAAAATTCGAATAATCCGTCTCATCGGTGTTCCAATCTTCACGGTACGCCACCCCTTCCTTATTTCTTATTTCTTATTTCCACTCACCCATCTTTCAAAAAACTCCCACGTCCTCAGCATCTGGTCCATCCGTTGCCGGTTATCCCCGCTCCTCGTTATTTCGTGCGTCGCATTCGGATGCACAACGAACTCCACCGGCCTGCCCAGTACTTTCAGGCTGCGGTACATCATCTCCGCCTGCACGAAACCCGTGCGCCTGTCATTCGCACCATGGAAAATGATAAATGGTGTAGTGATATTCTGCACATAACTAATCGGTGATTCTTTCTGCAACAGCGCCTTCACCTTCGGCTCCCAGGGATAGCCACCGAAATAATTCGGCACGAGGCGCCATGCATTGCCTTCGCCAAAGAATGTAGCCAGGTCGTATACGCCGCGTTGTGCGCAGGCCGCTTTGAACCGCTTGTCGTGCGCGATGATCCACGCCGTAAGATAACCGGCATAGGACCCACCGGTAATAAGGAGTTTGGAAGTGTCCATCCATCTCTCTTCCGCGATCGCTTTATCCAGCGCGGTGAGCACATCTTTCGCCGGGCCCGCGCCCCAGTCCCCTATGTTCCCTCTTAAATGATCCAAACCATAACCACCCGACCCACGCGGGTTGCTGTACACTACGCCATAACCTTTCGCGCAGAAATACTGGAACTCGTGCCACATGCTGGCTTCGCCCGGTCCCCACATGGCGGAGGGGCCACCATGTATCTCCAGTACCACGGGGTATTTCTTTGTCTCCTGGTGATTGAATGCCGTCGGCCGCATGATCCAGTACTGCACTTTATGACCCTTCTCATTCGTGAACTCTCTTGTTTGTACAGATGCGAGTTTCTTCGTCTTCACCCATTCGTTGAAATTGCTCAGCTGGTATTCGTTCTCTTCATACACACTGTGCCATTGCCAGAAGTATAATTCGGATGGATTCATCATCCAGGTCTTTGCATATATCACGTGATCATCCGCTACGTCAAAACTGCCGATTCCTGTTTCGTATGGTGTGAGTGTCACTACTTTTTTTGTGACCATGTCCACGCGATTGAGTACGGTCCCCCCATTACTGGGCGAAGTGAAATACAGGAAACGTTCGTCGGGGCTCCAGGTGAGGTTGCCTTTGTTGCGGTCATACGGAATGCTGATCGCGTCTTTCAATGTACCATTGAACGGCATGATCTTCAGCATGGGTATCTCAACGAAAGACACGGTCCCTTCCTGGAAAGCCAGCCATTTACCCGTAGGTGACAGCGAGGCGGACGTGTAGGTCTTTCCTTTCTCACCCAGCAACATCTTCACGTTGCCTGTTGCGATATCTGCCAGGAATATCTCGCTCTCGAGTGAGCGGTCAGGACTTTCCAATGAATCCACATCGCCGGAAAATATGATCGATCTTCCGTCCGGTGTGAACTCCGGGTTACTGTAACGGTAGAAACCCTTGGTAATGACTTGTGGATCTCCCCCCGCCGCGTCAATCAAAAAGAAATGATTAAAGCTCATGTCTGACGAAAGGTTCGTCTCGCTTTGAAAGTTCAGCTTGTTCATCACGATGGCTTTCTTATCCGCTTCGTTCTTATCCAGCCATGCCCTCACCTCCGCGGTACTTCCATTGGGATCCGGTTTTACTACGGAATGCCTTATGCGTTCGTTGGTGAGTCCCGGCTTTTCTATTGGCCAGGCAGGAACAGCACGCGATGCGTTGAGGGTGGAGTCTTTCAGCAGTTCATTGAGCGGGATGGTTGAAGTGAACAGGATCTTTGTACCGTCCGGGCTCCAGCGTGGGTTGGATGCACCGTATTTGTATTTAGTGAGTTGTTTGGGTTCACCCCCTTCCATCGGCATAATAAACACCTGCGGCTTGCCATCCGCGGTACGTACAAACGCCAGTTGCTTTCCATCAGGACTCCAGGCGGGTTGCGAACTGCTTTCCTTTGCCGTGGTAAGCTGGATGATCTTCCCGGTACGTGCCACTTCTGCCATGTACAACTGGGTGACGTATTTGTAATCCTGCTTGTTCGCTTCGTCCGGCTCTATAAAAGTAACTGTGAACGCCACTTTCTTACCATCTTTCGAAGCGTTGACGTTACCAACGGTCTTTATCTTCAGCATGTCGGTAAGTAGGATGGACTCGGTGGGCTGCTGCGCGAAACCAGCAGCGGTGCATGCGAGCGCAGCCAGGAAGAACAGGTATTTTGTCATGAAAGGAGTTTGAAATAGTAATATAGAAATCCTTTGGGATGTTCCTTGTGCTTGTTCAAAAATTAACGAAGGTGTTTGTTCTATGGTCATTTGCTTTATTGGCTGAAATATTTCCTCACACCCTGCTTTCCACTCTCGATGAGTTTTACGATCTCGCTATCCGGCAATTTTCTTACCCTGCCAGGTATGTCGAGGTCACTGATCACTATCGTACGGCTCATGCCGGGCTCGTCGGGGTTCGGCCGGTCGATCACTGTTCGGTATACCGCATTGATATATTGCGAAAAGGATTTGAGAGGCAGTGGAAGATTGAGCTTCGAATCTTTGCTATAGCTCACCTGCATGGGTTGATCGAGTAAAAGGCCCAGTGTTTCGATATTTTTCCATTTGGTCCCCGGGGTGTCGGCAGAAAAATACTTCGGGTCATCAAACATATCGATGGGATAATTGCTCAGCAGGCCGCCATCGACCATCAGGTGAAGACCATCCCTGGATTTACCCGGATGTACCGTGCCGTTGTCATCTATAAGCACCGGTTCAAAGTACAATGGTATCGCAAAGGATATGTAAAGGGCATCTTTGATCTTCATGTTGGGGTAAGATTCGTAACTGAATACCCGCAAACAACGGTAGCTGAGATCGGTGCCGGTGATATAAAGATCTTTGTAATGCTTTTCCTTTTTTTGCCGGTGAAGCTCGATAAAACTGATATTGCCATCCCCTGTCTTAGCGGCGATGAGTTGCTCTACCCATGACATCAGTTTGCGTCCTTTAAAAAAACCAAAGCGGGTCTTTAACCGGTGGAAGCCACCGGCAATGCTGCCATCGTTGAATTCTCTTAAAGGAATAGCTGCAATCACTTCCCGGATCTCGGCCGGACTATAGCCTATAGCGACCAGCGTTGCCTGGATTGCGCCCGCAGATGTGCCGCCTACTCTTTCCAATCCCTGCAAAATGCCGATACTGTCCATCACTTCCAGCGCCCCCACATAGGCAAAGCCCCTTACGCCGCCACCCTCAAGTACGAGGTTCTTATATTTTGGCTGGGGAAAAACCGCGTAGGCCATGCTAAGCGCCACTAGCAGGAATGTTAGTTTTCTCATATTTCGCTTTGAAGGAACTAAATATAAGAATGATTTTGGCTCAGCAACCGGAACCGGGGCCATTGCAGAGGAAGCTGCAATCGTTTCCGGCATCGTTTGCATAGATTAATATCGTAATGTATAACCACCCGTATCCTTTAGTTTGATAAGTTTAGTTTGAATTGCTGGTATCAACGTTCGAAGTCTTTTACATCTCCCCTTTTAAAGAAAAATAATACAACAGCTACACTTTATATAGCAGTTGTGAGCCTGCCTGTGTGTTGCCTGCCTGTTATGATCGTCGCGCTTGCCTGTATATTATCTAACGTAAAAAAACACCGTATGAAATGTCCTAAATGGCTTGCTGTCACCTTTGTATTGATGCTCTCCGCAGCTTCATCATTCTCCCAAACAACTTTGCGTATTGAAGATGCCTCCACATTCAGTTCTGGATTTTGTGGATTTGAAGGTTCCCGCCAGAACAACTATAGCGGCGCGAGTAATGGTTATTACATCAATATCCAGAATTCCAGCGCAAAAGGGATCACCTGGAAAGTCAATGCCGGCGCTTCCGGTAGCTACACGCTGGCTTGGCGGTATGCCAACGCCGGGTCGAAAAGCGCCACGACCGGGCGCGTGTTGGTGAATGGCGCCACCGCCATTGCCAACGCCTCGTTTCCCAAGACCGCCGCGTGGACAACATGGACTACCGTATCGGCGAACGTAACCCTTGCCAGTGGCCTTAACACCATCCGGCTGGAAACCACGCAGGCTTCCGAGTTCGCGAATATCGATTGGATGGAAGTGAGCGGGAATAACCCGACCGCGGCCTCCTGCAGCGGTACACCGCCGCCACCAGTTAATTACTCGCTAACTGTAACCAACAATCCAACGGCAGGAGGAAGTGTGGCCAACAGCCCTTCCGGTAGCAGTTTCGCTTCCGGTACGGTTGTTACACTCACAGCCACTGCTGCGGCAGGTTACACTTTTAGTGGTTGGAGCGGCGCGGCGACTGGCAGTACCAATCCTGTAACAATAACCATGGATGCCAACAAAACAGTCACTGCTAATTACACAACGCAACAACAAACGCAATACACTTTATCCGTGAACACTACCGGTTCCGGTTCCGTGAGTCTTAATCCTTCAGGCGGCGTATACAATGCCGGAACGGTTGTTACCGTCACAGCAAACCCGTCAAACGGGTATGTATTCAACGGCTGGAGTGGCGACCTCAGTGGTTCCACCAATCCTGCCACGATCACTATGAATGCGAACAAGTCAGTAACTGCCGCGTTCACGCAAAGTGGTGGTGGCGGCACGCCTGACTTCAGCATGATCGGTTACGCAACAATGAATGGCGGAACAACCGGCGGGCAGGGTGGCTCATCCATCACTATCAGCACGCTCGCTGAATTACAAGCCTGGGCGTTGAGCAGGGAAAACAACACCACTCCACAGGTGGCTTATATCAGTGGTAAAATATCGGCTTCGCAAACAACACTGGTAACGGTGAAACATGGAGCGAATGTTTCCATTCTCGGCCTGGGCAGCACCGCGGAGCTGCAGAATGTAGGACTGAAGATATGGGACTACGATAACGTGATCGTCCGTAACCTGAAGATCCATGAAGTATTGTACCCGGATGATGCGCTTACACTGGATGACGTGGTGAACGGCTGGGTAGACCATTGCGAATTTTACAGCCAGATCGGCGCGGGCATCGGCGTGGATACTTATGACGGCCTGCTTGACATAAAGAATGGTTCAAGGTATATTACCGTGTCGTGGAACTACCTGCATCATCACATGAAGAATATGCTGTATGGTCATACCGATGGTTCAACACAGGCAGCTATCGACGCGCAGTTCAGGATCACAATGCATCACAACTTTATAGACAATACCGATGGACGTAATCCCAGCCTGCGTTACGGCGCGGTGCATATGTTCAACAATTATTTCCGGAACATCACAGACTATGGTATCGCCGTGAGGCAGGGCGGCCACGCTTTAATCCAAAACAATGTTTACGAGAATGTGAACATACCGATCACCACCAATAAGTTTACGGGCGAAGGCAATGCCTGCGAGAGCGGGAACATCTTCACGAATTGCGGCGCCAATTCGATCACGCGGACAGATTGTGGCTTCTGGACAACGAGTGTGCTGCCTTATTCCTATTCACTTGACGCGGCCAGCAGCGTTACAACCAATGTTCCACCGAACGTGGGTGTTGGCAAGATCAGCGTGCCACGCCCCGCGGCAAACGCATCATTACCTGTTGTAACAAACGGTATCAAGGTTTACCAGAATTACCCGAACCCGGCGAACGGCTTTACGGTATTTAAGATCCATGCAGCTGCGCCTGTTGACGCCGAAATGGTCCTCTACGACGGCTCAGGGAGAAGAGTGGCATTGATAATGAACCGTAAACTCAGTGCCGGTGAAAACCAATTGACCTACCAGACAGGCCATCTCAGTGCCGGGCTGTACTATTACGAGGTGAAGGCTGGCCAGGAGGTAGTTCGAAAAAGCATGCTGATCCAATAGCTTATCATAAAAGGGGCCGGTAATCCGGCCTCTTTTCTTTTCCAGGGAACGCTGTGTGGATTCCGGGGATTTTTACATCTTTACTACTCAACGTACCCCGTTATGCCTGGTGTTTCACTAACCATACGCATCCTCGTGCTCTTCGCGATCGTAACGATCGCGCTTTCCGGCGAGTACCGGGCACTCACCGCGTCTTTTATCACTCCCTCCAATGAGGGGGCGGGGAAAAATGCAGGAACTTTCAAAGAACGTTTGGTGGCAACAACACTATCGGAGTATGCGCGCTGGAACAATGGGGCGTTACGCGAGACCGATTCCCGGGCCGCGGAGATCCTCAGAGCTTATTGGGAAATGGGGACAGTAGGCGTTCCTACCAATGAAGAACTGTCGGACAGTATCTGGCAGGAGAACCGCCCCTGGAGTGCTGTGTTCATTTCCTGGATCATGAAGCAGGCCGGCGCGGGCAACACATTCAGATACGCACACGCGCACGCGAATTATATTGCCTGGGCCCGAGACAATGCGCCAGGTAAATCGGCGTTTGTTGCTTATGATGTAAAGGACCGCAGCTCCGCCTGGCCCGAACCCGGCGACCTCATCTGCATGAACCGCGAAAAGAACCAACATACATTGCAGGACCTGCAACCCTACCATGCCTCGCATTGCGATGTGGTGGTAGAGGTGAACCGCGAGATGAATATGATGATCACCATTGGTGGCAACCTCGCCCAGACCGTTAATAAAAGGATCGTATGGCTGGACGTCAACGGGCATGTGGATGCCGGGCGCGAATGGATGGTGATGGATGACGAAAATCCTTACAAGGGAGGCCAGGAAGACATATTCGCGATCATCAAAGTGAGCCCGCAACCCATGCGCTGAGCGCTTTACACATTCCTGTTTACGCTCAGGCAATCTCTATCGAACTATGCCTATTTTTATCCGCTCAAGTACTTGATATGTTCCCTCTTAAATCATGGCTGGCAACCTGCTGCCTTCTTTTATCCGGTCTTTCGTTTTCACAGCAAACACCAAAAACATTATTATGGCGCATCACCGGTAACGGCCTGCAGCAGCCTTCCTACCTGTTTGGAACGATGCACCTGAATGATAAACGCCTGTTCCACTTCGGTGACTCGCTTTATTCCGCGATCGAAAGAACCGAAGGCTTCGCCATAGAAGTGAGCCCTGACGAAATGGCGGCTTATGTGATCAACAACATGCTGGACGGCAGCAAGAGTAAGAAGCTGGAGGAAATACTCGGTGCTGATTACGATAAATACAGCGAGGCACTTGCACGCAAACTCGACAAACCCGCGGATGAAATTACCGCTAACGATATCCTTAAGGAACGCAATAAATGGGTGAACGAGTTTATGGAGAAGGGCGAGATGCCCACGTTCATGGACGCATATCTTTTCGATATCGCGCGGCGCCAGGGAAAATGGGTAGGTGGTATAGAGGATATCGTGGACCAGGCGGGTATCCTGGAGGAACTGGTAGACAAATGGGACATCGAGGTGATCATTGCAGGTGAAACAGATACGGACAAAAACGCTTTCGATAAAATGATCCGGCTCTATCTTGACCAGGACATCGCCGGCATAGACGAGATGATGGGTGGCAACCTCAAGCGCAGGGACATCTTACTCATCCGCCGCAATGTAAAAATGGCCCGCAGGATGGACAGCCTCTCGGCGATACGACCAACTTTTTTCGCGGTGGGTGCGGCACACCTGCCCGGCGACAGCGGCGTTGTAAGCCTGATGCGGAAGAGAGGCTTTACCGTAGAACCGGTGTTTGCTTCAAAAAAGATCCGGCCGGAAGATTACAAGTTTAAAGAAGTTGAGATCCGTTGGGTAACGGTTTCAGACAAGCAGCAACTGTACACCGTTCAGATGCCCGGCAATCCCGCCCCGATCAGTTATATGGGTTTGATGGAAATGCAGTTTCACATGGACATCAGCTCTAATATGGGTTACTGTACTATGTCTGTGATCAACCCGAGGTCCGAGGGAGATGAAGAAGAAATGTATAAGGCCCTTGCTGAAAGAATGTTTGGCAACAGTAAAATGAATAAACCGAAGAAGATCGAAAAGAATGGTGTCCCGGGCAGGGAGTTCAGTGGCGTAGTCGAAGGTAATGGTGCCCGGGTACAGATATTCATAAAAGGTAAAATCGTCTATTTCGCGATGGTGTATTCATTAAAGAAAGACGGAATGAAATCAGCCAGCGCGGACAAATTCTTCCAGTCGTTCACCATCACCGGGAATGAACCAAAGGCCAGCGTGGCCCAGGCTTTCAGTAACGCCGAGATCGCGCTCGCGGTAAATGCCCCCGTGGAAATGTCCCTCAATGAGAAAATCAGCAGCGCACCGGAGGAAGGATGGAAACCGACTGCGTTTACCGGGGCGGATAGCCGGACAGGGGGATACTATATGATCCTGGAAAGGAAAGTAACGCCCGGCCTGTATGTGATGAACGACAGCACATTGCTGGAAGAATATATCACCGCCATGCGAACACAGTTCTCTTCGATAACCGGTGAGGGGATACAACCGTTCAGGAATGGACAGGGCTATCTCTTGCAGGGCCCGAGTGCGGCGGACAAATCGATCCACTCGAAGATGCTGTTGTTCACCCGGGGCAACCGCATTTACGTGGTCTCTGCTTTCGCAGGTTCGAAGGATTTCGATACGCCCACAATGAATGAATACTTCAGTTCGGTGGAATTACTGCCGTATGACACCGCGGGATGGCGACGCCAGGTATCGCCCGGCGGCGAGTTCGAGGCGTGGAGCCCCGCTGCCATCAAATTAAATTCCTCCGGGGATGATGACGAAGACGCCGATAAGAACCAGTATATGTCGTTCGATCCGCATGCAGCGACCACCTTCAGCTACTTCACTGACTTCAGTGGTGAGTGAGGTGTCAGTACAGAACGGCGCTGCGAAGGGAAGAGAAATACTGGTACAGGTGAAGGAGGCTACTACGATGAAACGCATCAGGATGCTGCTGGACGGAAACGTAGTCCATTATTTACTCGTTTCCGGTGACCCGGGTTACCTGCGATCCCAAAACGTGAACCGTTTCTTTTCCGACTTCCGATTCCTGAAGCCCGCAACGCCTGTTGACATTACTGTTTCGAAAGCACCAGCGCTAATCGCGGCCTTATCGGACAAAGATTCAGTGGTAAGGGCGATGGCAGGTAATGCTTTCCTGGGCGCTACGTTCAATAAAACCGATCTCCCTTTATTACACGATGCGTTGTTCGTTAAATACAAAGATGATTCTGACTGGCAGCCCCCGGGCAGCATCAACCGAGCCATCGGACATAAGTTGGTTGACATAAAAGATCCTTCTTCGCTGGAACTGGCCAGGAAAAAATACACCAAGCTTAACGATGAGATGGAATACCTCAGGTGGATCCCGCTGGAAATGGCCGCCCAATGGCAGACGAGGGAGAGTTATGACATGATCGGGGAAATGCTCGATGCTAAATTACCGACCACCACGAATTACAGCTTCTTTTTCGCAGTTGATGACAGCCTGGACCTCGCGGGCCAGATCTATCCCCATCTATTGAAATACGTAGGTGATACCATCATGGGGCTGGGCATCATTTCGATTACGCCGTCATTGCTGGACAGTGGCGTAGTGACAAAGCAATTGCTTATTCAGCAAGAGCAAGCCATCCTCCGTACTGCGGAACATGAATGGCAGAAAGTGCGTTCGCAGGAAAACGAGGAGGTGGATTATGACGTGCATCAACTGGTGGACGTATTGCGGATGATGGAAACACCCGCCGCCAGGAGTGCCATCCGGAAATTCCTGGAGGTAAAGAGCAATGACCTGAAACTGGAAGCGGTCTCGGCATTGCTGGACCTGCAGGAGAAAGTTTCTCCTGAAGTATTCAACCAACTGGCAGCTGACGTCAACAGCAGGCTCAGCCTTTATGAAGAACTGGAGGGCCGGGACATGCTTTCGTTGTTCCCGAAGCATTTCGCGAACCAGAAGGCAATGGCAGAGGCGATGGCATTCGCAGCCGCCACCGACGAAGATGCGCCGACTAAGATCGTCTTCCTTACAGAAAAACAAGGCAGCTACCTGGGCAAGCAATACAAGTTCTACCTGTACAAGATAACGTTTGGCGAAGACGAGTATGAGACCAGTTACCTGGGATTTGCCGGGGCTTATGACCTGGCTGGAAAGAAGCTGAAACCGGAGGATAACATTTCCGGGTTATACTGGCAATACGAATACGACGCGTCCAGGATCAATACCTTTTTCAAGGAATGGCTCGCCTCATATGAGGACTCGGAAAAAGAACCGGTGCCGCCACCGATCAAATAACGCTAGCGCTCACCCGGAAAGGGTAGCTGCTTCGGCACTTCTCTTATTTTCGCGGTAAATTTAACGTGGTACTGGCAGCTTCCGTGAAGGTGACACCAAGTTCGGTGAGCGGGAATTCCACGAAATACATCTTCAGCATTTCGTTATTCTTCGCTTCCACCTCGCCGCGGTAAATGCATTTGTAATCGTTCTTAACCTGTTGGTAGGTGGACTCAGAGATATTGATCCGGCCCTCATATCCAGCGGACTCCATGCGTGAAGCGATGTTAACCGTGTTGCCCCAGATATCGTAAGTGAATTTCTTGATGCCGACGATACCCGCTACTACAGGACCGGTATTCACGCCGATGCGCATTTCCAGGAATATCTTACCGATCCTTTGCCGGTGTTCTTTCTCCTTCTCCATGAACCGGATCATCTCCATAGCGGCGCGTATCACATCCGTCGCGTGTGTGCGTGTCGCCACTGGCAGCCCCCCGGCGCACATATAGCTGTCACCAATGGTCTTGATCTTTTCCAGGTTGTACTTCGCGATGATGTTATCAAAACTGCTGTAGTAATAGTTGATCTCCTGC
>JAJTCI010000025.1 GCA_021323155.1 Chitinophagaceae bacterium
GGCGTATACAATGCGGTGGCACCAAAGCCGGTTACCAATAAGGAACTCGTGCTGGCCCTTGCAACTAAGTTAAGGGGGAAAGCATTTATCCCAGTCCATGTACCTGCCTTCGCCCTTAAAATGGGCCTTGGCGAGATGAGCGTGGAAGTATTGAAAAGTGCCACGGTCAGCAGTAAAAAGATCAGCGAATCGGGCTTCACTTTTCTATACCCTACCATTACTGCGGCATTGCATTTGAAGTAGCTTCCGGCACACTCATCCGCTATGCAATTAAATCTATTCAGGCTTGCTTGTCTCAAAGCATGCGTTATTCTTTTTCCAGGTCTGTTATCCGCGCAGTGCATGTCATTTCCCATATCCTTTGATGAAAGGATATCCGCTGCGACTACCATGGTTTTCGGCAAAGTAATAAATCAACATTGTTATAAGGATGGACAGGGTAACATCAATACCATTAACACTATCTCAGTAGATGCCTGGATAAAAAACGGCCAACGCGCGAATGAACTGTACGTAATAACAGTGGGGGGTGTGTTGGGCAACCAGGCCCAGGTAAGTTTTCCTGCTATACAACTGCAGAAAGGGCAGCGATATTTCCTGATGTTGGAGGGCAATAACTTATTACTTGACGATAAGACCCTTCGCTCCACGGATCCCGCTAAACCGCAGGCGTTTCCCTACGCGGATGCGCAGGGTGCATGGCAATACCGTGAAGGGAAATTTCACGATGCATTTAATGGAAGCCCGTTGACTGAAAAAGATCTTATTGACCGATTGGGTGAGAAAGGGTACAAAGCGGTGAAGCCGGATGGCACGGCTTACATCGCCCGGGAAGAGGCAGGCCGTACCGGACAAACCAATGACGTTACTTCTTTCAGTCCAAACCCTACTGATGCAGGAACCATAGACGCGAATGATTTTTTAACCATCAACGGTTCTGGTTTTGGCAGCTCCCCCGGAACAGTCCAGTTCCCTAATGCGGATAACGGTGGTTCTACTTTTATTTTTCCTCCGAATACCACGGATTATGTTTCATGGACTGACAACCAGATAGTCGTAAAGGTGCCAACTGGTTCCAGTACGAACGCGGGAAGCGGGAATTTTTTGGTAAATGGCGTGTTCTCTTCGCCGCAGCCGCTGACTGTACGGTATTCTCATATTTCGATCAACAGTGATTTCAGTGGGTTTCCATCAGCCACCCGCCAGCGATACTACCTGCGCAATATGGACGGGCTCGGCGGGTATGTATTCAGCTACAACACCAACTTCACATTGAATGTTCCGGCTACCGCTGCGTTTGAACGTGCACTCAACACCTGGCGGTGCAGTACCGGGATCAATTGGCGTACCGGTGGCACCACCGCAAGTGGCTATGCCGATGACAATGAAAACGTGGTGTTCTTCGACGGGTCGTTGCCTGCAGGTGTACTGGCGCGAGCAACCAGCAGGTTCAGTGGAAGTGCAACCGGAAGTTGTAACCTGTTCAACACTGTGTGGTGGCTTGAGGAGATCGATGTTCAGGTTAAATCTACAGGGGTCACCTGGCAATACGGGCCTGCACTCGCGACGGGCGCGCAGTTTGATTTTGAAACCGTGGTCCTGCATGAACTCGGTCACGCGCATGGCCTGGGACACCGGATCGCGCCGGGGCAGCTGATGCATTATACAATAGCCAATGCAAGCAATGTGCGGATACCAGCCGAAGAAGAAAAGCAGGGTGGCAGGGATAAGATCGCGTATAGCACCACGCCTACCTGTTTCAATCCTTCCGGCAGCGGTACACCAATGGTCGCTAGTTCTCTGGTTGGATGCACACTACCCCTGACACTGGTGAGCTTTAGCGGCGAAGCGAAGCGATACGGTGGAGAACTGAAGTGGAAAACCCAGAATGAAGTGAACACCGACCGTTTTGAAATACAAAGAAGCAGTAATGGTGCAGACTTTACCACCATTGGTATCGTGCGCGCTGGAGGTAACTCCTCAATTGAGCATACTTACGCGTATGTTGATGGGTCGATGAAACCGGGCCTGAATTATTACCGGCTGAAGATGATCGATAAAGACGGGAAGTTGGACTACTCGGCAACTATACTATTGAGATTGAACGCTGCGCTTGCCAGCCTTGTGATTTACCCTAACCCGGTGAAGAGTGAATTGCAGCTAACGTCCACTGCCAGGAGTACGCTGCGCCTTATTGATATTAACGGGAAGCTGATCCTGGTGATCAATGTTGAACCCGGATTGAATAAGATCAACATCAATAATATTAGTGATGGCTTCTACTACCTGCGGGATGAACTCAATGGAACTACAGCCAGGTTGGTCATCAGCCGCAAATAAAAAAAGCCGTCGTTAGACGGCTTTTTTTGTCACAGGTCATCCTTTTGAAACTTCCGGTAGCTCAGTAAAGCAAACAGGCCGATATAGGCGATACAGGCGATTAGCAGGTACTTAAAGTCAGGCCGGCTGATATATGCTTCCTGGATGCCTTCGAATACAGGGGCGGTGATCAACGCGTCGGCACTTTCAACTGGCAGGAAATAACCTACGTGTTGCAGGTAATAGCGGATCACCATGAACAGTATGTTCTCGAGTATCACCACGTATAGAAAGTATACACCGATCGAAATTCCACTTCGCTTAAATAGCACGGAAAATAATAAAGCAAACAGGCAATAGTTTAAGCATTGCAGGAAAGCATAGCCGATGTATTCCATTTTATAGGTCGTGAACGGCTTATCCCCTATGTAACCAAAGATCAGCGCCGTTATGGCCACCATGACGGTCGCTACCACGGCCATCGCCAGGACAAAAAGGATCTTTGAAGTGATAAACTGGCTTCGCGTCATGCCATCGATCAGGTTCTGGCGATGTGTTTTAAAACTGAATTCGTTTGTAAAAAGAATGATGGTGAGCAACCCTGGAATGATCAGCAGGTAGCTGCTTATCTGGCTGACCATTTGCCAGACCTGTGGGAACTCATACGGTGGATTCCCGATGAGCCATTTGATGGCGTCACCCTGAGGATTCTTCCGTAACTCCTCGTGGAATACGGCATCCTGGATCACGTAAATGATATAATTGGCGCCGACAATACTGATAAGGTATAGGATGAACAGTATCCAGAAGGTGCGGTAATTTTTTATTTTAAGCCATTCAAGTTTTAACAGATGCAGCATGGTTGTATGTTTTGTACTGAAGTAGGTTAACGATCACTTTGAGTTCCGGTCAGTTCGAAGAATTTACTTTCCAGGCTCTTCTTTTTGAGCTGGAGATGATTTAGTACCACACCATTATTAAAACAATGCTGGTTCATCGCCTCAAGTTTCGCGGTGCCGACCGGGTAAAATACCTGCAGGCCGTTATCGCTATGTTTGATGTGTGAATACCCACCATATCCGGTGATCACCTGCTCGAGTTTCGCAAGGTCGCTCGCGGATATTTCAATGATGTCTTCATTCACCAGCACCTCGTCTACATGGCCCGCAGCCAGCAGCTCGCCTTTTTTCAGGATGGCCACGTGGGTGCAGACTTTCTCCACTTCATCCAGTAAGTGACTGGCCATGATGATGGTCTTTCCCTCTTTCGCCAGCTTTTTGATGAGTTCCCTGATCTCCGCGATACCAACCGGGTCGAGGCCATTCGTCGGTTCGTCAAATATCAACACCTCGGGGTCACCCAACAGCGCGGAGGCGATCGCAAGACGTTGCTTCATTCCCAAAGAATAGGTGCGGAACTTACTGGTCTTACGCTGTAGCAGGTTCACGCGCTCAAGCACGCTATCCACCTGGTTTTGCCCTTTACCTTTTATCTCCGCCGCGATCTTAAGGTTTCTTTCACCTGAGAGGAAATGATAAAAGTTCGGTGTTTCCAGCAGGGTGCCGATACCCTTACGGACATCCGCCGAGGGATCCTGGCCGCGCAACTTAAAACTCCCGGTGGTCGGGCGAAGAATGTCCAGCGTGATGCCAAGTAAAGTAGTTTTCCCGCTCCCATTAGGTCCCAGGATGCCAAAAACGCTGCCGGCCGGCACTTCGAAAGAAACATTATTCAAAGCCCGGATCCTTCCGTAGTTCTTGGAAATGCCATTTAATGATAGTACAGTATTCACAGTCGTTTCGATTGGTTAGGAAGTGAAAATAGCTGATTTTGGAAAAGTGAATGAAGAATTCTGGACCAATCGCCCGATTGTATCAACGAAAGGGCTGACATACCTCGGTTGCCTGCTAATGGCGGTTCTTATCAGTAGTGGCCGGGAACAGGTGGTTGGAATTATGCAGCAGGATACTCGCCAGGCGCTAATTTCTAACCGGCTTCCCTGTCTTAAGGACAGACTGGATCCTTTCAAGCGTTTTCCTTTCCCCGCATAGACTTAAGAACGCTTCGCGTTCCAGGTCGAGTAAGTACTGTTCCGACACCAACGATTGTTCGCTCAGGTCCCCACCGCACATCACGTACGCGAGTTTGCGTGCAACCACCGCATCGTGATCCGTTGCATAACCGGCCCGCCACATACCGTTGATGCCAGCGTACAACGCGCCAAGCGCGGAACGGCCAAGGACCTTAATATCTTTTCGTTGCACCGGGGTAACATACCCCTGGTCGTATAATTCTGTTACTGCTTTCTTTGCTTCCACGATACGCCTTGATTGGTTGATCACCACCTCGTCAAGGCCTTTCCTCAGTATGCCAAGATCGTAACCTTCCAGCCCGGATGTAGCTACTTTGGCCGTCGCGATGGTAAGAAACCTGTTTTTTAACGTGATGGTTTCCGGTTCATCTTCATGCATTTCATCCGCCGCCCGCAACACAAATTCTTTTGTGCCTCCGCCGCCGGGGATCAGGCCAACACCCAATTCCACAAGGCCGATATAAGTTTCCGCCGCCGCGCAGATTTTGTCCGCATGCAGGTTCATCTCGCATCCACCACCCAGCGTAAGACCATGAGGTGCTACCACTACCGGCACCGACGAATAGCGCACACGCATCATCGTGTTCTGGAACATACGAATAGCCATATCCAGTTCGTCATATTCCTGCTCGACGGCGAACATGAAGATCATACCCACGTTCGCGCCCGCGCTGAAATTCGGGCCATCATTCGCGATCACCAGCCCTTTGAATTTTTCTTCTGCTATCGCGATCGACCGTTGCACTCCTTCCAGCACTTCACCACCGATGCTGTTCATCTTAGTACTCCATTCAAGGGCGGCCACGCCATCTCCGGTGTCGTACAGTCTGCACGCGCTGTTCTTCCAGACCGTTTTGTCGCTGTAATTATTTAAAATGATAAACGACTCGCCGCCGGGGATCTCCTTATATGATTTTGTTGTGGTATCGTAGTAAAGGCGTTTGCCATTTTCAGTTTTGTAAAAACTGGTGTTGCCGGCCGCGATCATCTCCTCCACCCAGGGAGCTACTTTAACACCGGCAGCTTTCATGGCTTCGGTGGTTTTAGCGACACCGATAACGTCCCAGCTTTCGAAAGGTCCTATCTCCCATCCAAAGCCTGCTTTCATCGCGTCATCTACCCGGTATAGTTCATCGCTGATCTCCGGTATACGGAAAGAAATATATGAAAAGAGACTATTGTGAAACGCCCGGTAGAATTCACCGGCCTTGTCCTGGCCACCGGCCAGTATTTTCAATCGTTGTTTCAGATCCTCTACCGGCTTGGCAGCTTCAAGCGTCGCAAACTTTGGTTTGTTACGCTTCCCATACTCGAGTGTCTTGAGGTCGAGCACCTGGATCTCCTTTTCCTGTTTTTGCTCTTCAGGACTCCCTGATGTTAATGGTAATTTTATCTTCTTAAAAAAGCCCTGCCCGGTTTTATCGCCCAGCCAGTTGGTGGAGATCATTTTCTCCAGCCATCCTGGTATTTGGAATACGTCTTTTGCTTCGTCGTTGGGACAATTTTCTCCAACACCTTTTGCGACCTTCACGAGCGTATCGATGCCCACTACATCAGCCGTTCTGAATGTAGCCGATTTGGGCCTGCCCGCGATCGGGCCCGTCAGCACGTCTATTTCATCGATGCTCAAACCCAGTTGCTCCATCAGGTGAAATATGCTCATGATGCTGAAGACACCGATGCGGTTTGCAATAAACGCGGGGGTGTCTTTCGCAAGAACCGTCGTCTTCCCAAGGAAGAGATCGCCGTAATGCATCAAAAAATCCGTTACGGCAGGGTCAGTATCCGGTGTGGGTATGATCTCCAGTAACCGCAGGTAACGTGGCGGATTAAAGAAGTGCGTTCCACAGAAGTTTTTCCTGAAGTCGTCGCTTCTGCCTTGAGATAAAAGGTGAATGGGGATGCCCGAAGTATTGGAGGTGATCAGCGATCCCTCTTTCCGGTACTGCTCCACCTTCTCATATACCTGTTGTTTGATGTCGAGTCGCTCTACCACCACTTCGATCACCCAGTCGCACAGGCCAATATCCTTCATGTTGTCGTCGAAGTTGCCGGTCGTGATGCGTTTCACCACCTCCTTGCTATATACCGGGGAAGGATTGCTTGTAAGCGCCGCCTGTAAAGCGTCATTCACGATCTTGTTTTTTGCGGCAGCCTTCGCATCAGGCGGAACATCCTTCGGTACAATGTCGAGTAGCAACACCTGCACCCCGATACCCGCGAAATGACAAGCGATCCGGCTACCCATTACACCACTTCCAAGGACAGCAACTTTCTTGATAATTCTTTTCATGACTGGAAATTAGTTAGCTATGCAACTATTTACCGAAGATAATAAAAAACCCGCCTGGATGAAGGTCCGGGCGGGTTGCTTAATATGTCGTTTCAATTAGCTCACGGGGGAGCCTTCGTCTATTGTTCCCTCTGGATTAATGAAATGAAGTTTGCCTGCCTTGTCTTCGGCCATCAGTATCATTCCCTGGCTTTCGATGCCCCTCATCTTCCGGGGTGCCAGGTTGGCGACGACAGTCACCTGCTTACCCACGATGTCTTCCGGTTGAAAGTGCAGCGCGATACCCGATACGATGGTCCGTTTTTCTGTGCCAAGGTCTACTTCCAGTTTCAGCAGCTTATCGGCTTTCTCTACTTTTTCCGCCGAGGTGATCGTACCAATGCGGAAATCCATCTTGGCAAAATCGTCATACTGTATCTCTGCTTTGGGCGTTGATACTACAGCGGCCTGCTGTTCCTGGTTCTTTTTCTCTGCTTGTTCCACTTTCGATTGTTGACTTTTGATTTTTAATTTATCCAGTTGCGCCGCGATCTCCGCATCCTCCACTTTCCTGAACAACAGTTCAGGTGCGCGAAGCGAATATCCAACACTCAGTAGTTTCGTCTTCCCCGCATTCTCCCAGTCGAGCATTTTGTCCACCACCTTCATCATGTATAACATCTTTCTCGCTGTCTGCGGCAGGAATGGATTGATCAGGATGGCGAGGTTGGCCGTTAGCTGCAGGCAGAGGTGCAGGCAGTTGTCGATCAATTGCTGCGCCTCGGCATCGGTATCTAATCTTTTCGCTACGATCCAGGGTTGCTTCTCCTGCATGTATTTGTTCGCTTTCCTTGCCAGGTCGATCACTTCAAACTGTGCCTCGCGGAAAGAAAAACCTTCAAGGAGCTTCTCGACAGTTGTCTTCGATTGTGCGATCGCGGCTACCAGGTTGCGATCCGTTTCATCCAATAGTGTTTCGTGAAGTTTCGGGACCTTACCTTTACAAAGCTTGTGCATCAGCACAAAAGCGCGGTTCACGAAATTGCCAAACACCGACACCAGCTCACTGTTCACCGCGTCCTGGAAACCCTTCCATGTGAACTCGCTGTCTTTCGTCTCCGGTGCGATCTGTGTAAGGTAGTAACGCAAGGCATCTGCGAATTGCGGTCCGCCATTATCCTTCTTTATCCAGTCGTTAATGTAGTCGTCCATTTCGATACTCCACCCACGGCTGGTACTCATCTTGTCCCCCTCCAGGTTCATGAATTCGTTCGACGGAACGTTGGATGGCACAATGTTGCCATTCAGTTTCAGGATCACCGGGAATATGATGGCATGGAATACGATATTGTCCTTCCCGATGAAATGCACCAGGCTGGTGTCTTTATCATACCAGTATGGCTTCCAGTCTTTGTTATTATCGAGCGCCCACTGTTTGGTGGCACTCACGTAACCGATTGGCGCGTCAAACCATACATACAGTACTTTGCCTTCCGCCTCCGCCAGCGGCACTTTTACACCCCATTCAAGGTCTCGTGTCACCGCCCTCGCTTGTAGGCCACCGTCGATCCAGCTCTTACACTGTCCAACTACATTGGCGCGCCAGTCATCTTTATGTCCTTTCACGATCCATTCTCTCAGCCATTCTTCATGTCGGTCTAAGGGGAGATACCAGTGTTTCGTGGCTTTCTTTACGGGCTTTTTGCCGCTCAATGTGGAGACCGGGTTGATCAACTCGTCCGGGCTCAGGCTTTTACCGCATTTTTCGCATTGGTCGCCATAAGCGCTGTCATATCCGCAATTAGGACAGGTTCCCTTGATAAACCTGTCCGCAAGGAAGGTTTTGGCTTCGTCATCGTAATACTGTTCGCTGTCTTTCACCTCCAGTTCCCCGGCTTTATTCAACGCGGTGAAGAATTCCTGTGCCGTCTCATGGTGCAAAGGCGCCGAAGTGCGGTGATAGATATCGAATTCGATACCCAGGTCTTTAAAGTTCTGTTCGATCACCGGGTGGTATTTGTCAATGATCGCCTGTGCCGTAGTGCCTTCCTTCATCGCCTGTATCGGGATCGCCGTTCCGTGTTCATCGCTCCCACAAACAAAAACGGCGTCTCTTTTCTGCGCTTTCAGGTAACGGACATAAATGTCGGCAGGCAGGTACGCGCCCGCCAGGTGGCCGATATGCTTCAGTCCGTTAGCGTAAGGCAGGGCTGCTGTGACCAGGTATCGTCGAGGTGTATCCATTATATATATGCTCGCTTTTCGGGGCAGCAAAAATAGGCAATCACGGTTTAGTAATAGTTCCGACCACGCCCCGGATGACAGATATTGATAATATCTTTTGCGCTTAAACCTAAAAACCTGCTTAAAATTTATGTAGAAAGCGCATTTAACCGCATCATCGTAGTGACCGTTATAAAAGAATTCTCTTACTTTAACCACAATCGCAACCTTAACTATGAACCGTAAATCCTTTCTCCAGGCATTCGTACCCCTGACTCTTGGAGCATTCGTCGCGAATAAACTCACCGCTGCACCACCGGTTGAAGCAGTGTTGCCTACCGGCATGCCACCATTCCTGAAAGCAGGAGATACAATCGGTATTACCTGCCCGGCCGGCCCGGTTAGCTCAGGCAACCTGGGAAACTGCCTGAAGGCAATGAAAAGCTGGGGTCTCAATGTGAAATACGGCGATACGATCAATAAGCGCTGGCAACGCTATGCCGGCACGGATGCGGAAAGAGCCCGCGACTTCCAGGAGTTGCTGGACGACGATTCGGTTAACGCCATCATCTTCGGCAAGGGCGGTTATGGCACCATGCGCATCATCGACCAGGTGAACTGGGATAAATTCCGCCGCAAGCCAAAATGGCTCGTGGGCTTTAGCGATATCACTACCGTACACCTCCACGTGCACGCGATCTCGGGTATACCCACCATTCATGGTGACATGACTTCGGGATTATCTCTATACGATAAAGATTCTTCCTCTAAAAGCCTGCGCGATATACTTTTTGGCAAGCCCGTAGGGTATGTGCTCAGGGGGCATAGCCGGAACCGCGAGGGCAACTGCGCGGGGGTGATGGTGGGCGGTAATTTATCCTTGCTCCAGGCTTGCAGCGGCAGCGTGAGCGACATCACCACCGAAGGGAAAATTCTATTCATCGAAGACGTGCACGAATACAAATATTGTATCGACAGGATGCTGATGCATCTTAAACGCAGCGGTAAACTGGAAAAGATAACCGGCCTGATCGTAGGTGGCTTTACCAACACCCGCGAGGAAGGCGATTACCGCCAAAGCGTGGAAGACCTGATCTGGGAGAAAGTAAAGGACTATGACTACCCGGTCTGCTTCAATTTCCCGGCTGGCCATATCAGCAATAACCTGGCGTTAAAGCTGGGCGTACGGTACGACCTGAGTGTTTCCAAGACCGATGTAATATTAAATGAGAAGCCCGCAGAAATGGTTGTTGTACCAACAAACAAAGATTCTTCCGTCAACCGGGTGCCGATTTGACGTGCAGCCGTGGTTTCGTTATTTTTAGTGGATGATAATTCCTCCTTACCTGAAGAAAGGCGATACCATCGGCCTTGTTTGCCCTTCCGGTTACATGCCTGCTGCCAACTTCCAAACCTGTGTTGATGTACTCCAGCAATGGGGCTTCCAGGTGAAGCTGGGTAAAACACCCGGTAAACAATTCCATTATTTTTCCGGCACTGATGAGGAGCGGCTTGCCGACCTACAGGAGATGCTCGACGACCCGGAAGTGAACGCGATATTATGCGCCCGTGGCGGGTACGGTCTGAGCCGCATCATAGACGATCTTAGTTTTAAGAAGTTCGCAAAGCGACCAAAATGGTTGATCGGGTTCAGCGATATCACCGTACTGCACGCGCATATTTTCCAACACTACAAGATCGCCACGATGCACGCGCCCATGGCTGCAGCGTTTAATGAGGAAGGCTACAGGAACCCTTACGTGGAATCCCTCAGGGACGCGCTGTATGGTAAACCGGGCGATTATTCTGCGCACAGCAACCCGGCCAATCGCCAGGGAAATTGCACGGGACGGCTGGTCGGAGGTAACCTTGCTTTGGTTGCCCACCTCGTGGGATCCGACTCATCATTTGCCACCCGTAACAAGATATTATTCCTGGAAGACGTGGGCGAGTACCTCTATAACGTCGACAGGATGATGATCCAATTGAAGCGCGCCGGCATGCTCGATCAGCTCGCGGGCATCATCTTCGGCGGATTTACAGAAATGAAAGACACAGCAATGCCGTTTGGAAGCACGGTCTATGACATCTTGCAACACCAGGTAAAGGCGTATGACTACCCGGTGTGTTTTGATTTCCCGGTGAGCCATGACAAAGAGAACTATTGCCTGAAAGTGGGCGTGAAATACACCCTGGACGTAGGTATGGACACCGTTCGACTCATTGAAAAAGCATAGCGATGAAACGGCTTCTGTTCTTCGTGATTATTTATGTATCGACCGCCGCGGCACAGCCGAACACCGCTGCACCATATTACAAACGGGTTTTCGAAGCCCGGTATATGGATAAGCCACCTGTTTTCAGCGCAGGCAAAGATTCCTTGCACCGGTTTTATTTTGTTCATTTTCCCGCCTTCGACACCGTCCTGCGAAAAGCAATGGAAAAAGGTGACACGGCTAAATACCTCCGCGTATATTTCTCCTTCAAGATTGATGAATTGGGCAACGTCTACGAGCCGAAGTTTGAACGCGTAGCATCCACGCGGTCCCGGGTTACGGGATTCGCTAAGACGATAAAGTATTTCAACGACCTCAAACCCATCCTTGACCAAGCCATCCGGGCGATGATACAGCAAATGCCCGTATGGAAGCCCGGCCTCCAGGACGGTATACCCGTAAAAACCGCCAATTCAGATTACCTGCAGTTCTGGATAGGGTTGTCTGCCCCTCAATAGTTTTAGATTTGCCCAATGATCGCAGACTACATCGTAGTGGGACAGGGCATATGCGGCACGTTTCTCAGTTGGAACTTAATGAGAGAAGGTCAACGGGTCGTCGTGATCGACCACGCCGATCCTTTTTCCTCGAGCAAGGTAGCCAGCGGCGTCATCAATCCGGTCACGGGGCGTCGTATCGTAAAGACCTGGATGATCGATGCGCTACTGCCTTTTGTGCAGGAACAATACGAACTTTTCGGAGCCGAGATCGGTGCCTCGTTGATCCGCCAGTGTAACGTGCTCGATTTCCATCCCACGCCCCAGGTGGCAGCCAGTTTCGCCGATCGGCACCGCGAAGACCCGGCCTACCTTGCCTACGGCGATGCGGCTCAATATGGATCCCTATTCAATTTTCATTACGGTATCGGCGAGGTCTCACCATGCCTGCTGGTCCAGTTAAACACTTTACTGGATAAATGGCGATTGGTTTTATCAGCGCGGGAATGTTTGCGCAACACTCAGTTTGATATCGGGCACCTTGAAACGGATAACGACTCGGCGCGATACCAGGACATCACGGCGAAGAAGATCATATTCTGCGGCGGCGCAGCCGACTTTGACCTGGCACTTTTTGACCGCCTGCCTTATGCAAAGAATAAAGGCGAGGCCATCATTGCCGAGATACCCGGCCTGCCTGCCACCAATATTTATAAACAGGGGATCAGTATCGTGCCATGGGAAAACGACCTGTTCTGGATCGGGTCAAGCTACGAGTGGGAATATAACGACCTCGAACCCTCCGAACGTTTCCGTACACGGGTGGAACAACAACTGAACGCATGGTTGAAATTGCCGTACCGCGTCGTTGATCACATAGCTTCCGTTCGTCCCGCCACCGTTGAGCGCAGGCCGTTTGTCGGCTTGCATCCCCTGCATTCCACCGTAGGCATACTGAATGGTATGGGCACAAAAGGGTGCTCACTCGCGCCCTGGTTCGCCCATCAACTCGCTCAACACCTCGTCTATGATCGTCCTGTTGCGGCGGAAGCTGATGTGAAAAGATTCCGCCAGGTCCTGGGAAGGGTTATCGACTAAAAAATTATCATTGCATCGCTCATAAATGCCTCCTATGCCCAATAAAGAACAGTCCTACGCTATCCCGATCCGCTTTCGCCGGATGGAAAACCTCCACATCGTTTTTTGGTTATTGAAAGACATCAGCTGGTGCCTTGAATGGAAGTTGCTGGGCATCTCTATGATTTTTCCAACACTCGTGATCGCCATTGTGATATCCATCCGCACGCGCAAAATGGTTTCAGAATTATGCCATAACCTGGCCATCGTATTTTGGATCACCGCTAATTCGTATTGGATGGTGGCGGAGTTCTTTGCCTTCGATGAAAATATTGTTACCGGTGGCATCATCTTTAAGGATCTTGCCGTCATCCCGTTTGTCATCGGCATCGCTATCCTGGCTTTTTACTATTTATTCTTCAAATGGAGCCGTCGTGGCGAAATGGATACCATGTAAAAAGAGATCCCGGTAAAAACCGGGATCGATTCCAAAACTTAACTTGCTTTTATTTACTGTTTGAAAAATATCCTGCTCTTCACGCCGTACATCGTGGTAACCCTCAAATAATACGGACCGGGTAACAATAAACTGGTAGGTACTACCGTGATGTTGTTACCCTGGAGCAAAAGCTTGTTCACGAACCATTTCTTCACGCCATAGATATCATACACGGCGATCTCTGCCTGCACATTATTGTGTAAGCTCCAGACCACTGTTTGTGTTTGCGACACGGCCGGGTTCGGGAAGATGCTGAGTATCTTGATGGGGTCGGTAGTTGGCGGCGTTATGCTGCTGTCCTGTACCACCACCGGTGCATAGTAGGTCTTTTCACAGTTCTGCGCTGTTTTGATCTTGAGCGACACGGTATACACACCGGTATTAAGGTAATTGTGGACAGGCGCGATTACGTTACCGGTTAACAGTGGTGTGGCATCACCGAAATTCCATTTCCTTTCCACGATACTGTCACCAACAGGCACCCAACTCGTCGAG
>JAJTCI010000255.1 GCA_021323155.1 Chitinophagaceae bacterium
CCTGGAAAAAGCGAAGGCTCAGTGGGAGGAAGAAAGCAAACACAAGCGCTATCCCATCGGAGAAGAAGATATCGCTGAAGTAGTGAGCATGATGACCGGCATCCCGGTTAAGCGGATGGTGCAGGCGGAGAGCGACAAACTGCGTCGCATGAACGAAGATATGCGGGAAATGGTGGTCGGACAGGAAGATGCCATATCCAAGGTGGTGAAAGCAATCCAGCGTAACCGGGTGGGATTAAAGGATCCCAAGAAACCGATCGGTACATTCATATTCTTAGGACCTACAGGGGTGGGTAAAACGGAGTTGGCAAGAGCATTGGCGAGATATATGTTCGACTCTGAAGATTCCCTTATAAGGATCGATATGAGTGAGTATATGGAGAAGTTCACCGTCACCAGGTTGGTTGGTGCACCTCCGGGCTATGTGGGATATGAAGAGGGCGGCCAGCTAACAGAAAAGGTTCGCCGCAAACCTTACTCCGTGATATTGCTTGACGAGATTGAAAAGGCACACCCCGATATTTACAATATCCTCCTGCAGGTTCTCGACGACGGTCAGTTGACCGATGGTTTGGGCAGGAAGGTGGATTTCAAGAATACGCTTATCATCATGACCTCCAACATCGGCGTACGCCAGCTGAAGGATTTTGGTGAAGGAGTAGGATTTGCGACCGCCAACCGCCAGGAGAATATGGACGAGGCCAACAAAGCCGTCATTGAAAAAGCGCTGAAGCGCACGTTCTCACCCGAGTTCCTGAACAGGATAGACGACGTTGTGATCTTTAATTCACTCACGAAGGAAAATATTTTCTCGATCATCGATATACTGATGAAGGGAGTATTTAAACGCCTTGCAGCACTTGGATTCACGCTGGAGATCACCGATGAAGCGAAGGATTTCATCGCGGAGAAAGGTTACGACGTGCAGTTCGGTGCGAGGCCGTTGCACCGCGCGATCCAGAAGTACCTGGAGGATCCACTAGCGGAAGAGATACTGAATATGAGTGTGAAGGAAGGGGATACGCTGGTAGCGGAACTCGAAAAGGAGACGGAGAAGATCAAATTCCATTTAAAGCCCAGTAAAGGGAAGACAAAGGAAGAGAAGAATGCCAAGCCTGATATCCAATAATGGAACACTACGAGAGCGGTAATTAGCCTTATAGAATCGATTGAATATTGATCCCGCCGCTGGCGGGATCATTCTTTTGGAAGAGTGGTTCACTTTCCCAAAGTGGGCCACTCTTTTGTATTTTCCTTTAGAAATACTTGTTGCTGGCAGTGTTAAATTAGCCCATGGCCCCGCAGAAAAAGAAATACAATTTTCTTCCTGACGCGATCTTTTCAATCATAGAACTCTTATTGAACATAGTTCTTCCATAAGCTACGTGTCTTAGGCTATACTCCTTGAATACTCACTTAATAATGATCTCATCAATGAACAGATGCGAGGGGTTGCCTGTGCTCTCGTGCCATGAAGGAAGTTTCCCCGCGTTCACCACTTTTACTTTGATATAACGTGCTGTTGCATTTACGGACCCGCCCAGTTCACGGACCTGGACGCTGGTATCTTGCTGGTCTACCGGGTTCTGCACCCTTAATACTTCCGTAAAGTTCTTTCCATCGCTACTGGTTGAAAAGATCACTTCAGCGGGATAGAGGATCCATGGATCCACGTCCTGCAATACATGCACGCCCAGGTATTTCACGGGCTTGCTTTTCTGCAGGTCGACTACCGCGTCGAGGTCTGTTCCAAAATAGCTTTGCCATTCGCCTGCACGCCAGTTGGTGGTGCCTTTTATGCCATCAATCAGTGCTTCGGGTCCGCCCGCAGTATACATTGGGTGGACATTAGAATGTACCTTAATGCTGACGTCACCGGGTATACGGTAGAACCGTTGAAATACCGGGTTGCTCCTGTCCCGGTCACCAACAGAAGCAGCGTGCGCCTGCACGGTGCATGAAGCATCGATCGTGAATGGCCGGGTGTACTTAACGAAACCCGATGTAACGGTGTCGCCCGTAATCTTGTAATAGATATCCCCGCCGCGATTGATAGAGGCGAGTTTCACCGTCATCTTATCCCTGAACTTGTTTGAAATGACGTCGAAGTAAGGCACTGATACTATCTCCCTGCTCTTAATAGCTGAATGCGGCAGGTCCTGGTTCTTCGTGGCCCAGGTTTTAACCGGTGATGGCGACAAGGTAAATTCGAAGCTGCCGCCGTTCATAATATCTGTATGCCGGATATAGGATGCGGTGTGCGGCTTGTTATTCAACTTTATGCCCTTTACATAGAAGGATCCGGGTGTTGGTCTTTTCGCTTTTATCGAGAAAGACTTCCCGTTCTCCAGCCGCAGCATGACTTCGTCGAACAAAGGCGTGCCCAGCACATATTCTCCATTGCCCGGGCAGACAGGATAGAATCCCATCGCGGAGAGTACGAACCAGGCACTCATCTGCCCGCAATCTTCGTTGCCGATGAGTCCCTCCGGTGAATTCTTATAGAACTCGGTATTGATCTTGTGCACCAGTTCCTGGGTGCGCCAGGGCATGCCTACATAATTGAACAGGTAGGCCATGTGGTGGCTTGGTTCATTCCCGTGCGCATATTGCCCGATAAGTCCTGTTACATCGGGTTGCTCCCTTCCCGTGGTCTGCGAGGACGTGGTGAATAATTCATTCAGTTTTTTCGCAAACGAATCCCTGCCGCCATGCAGGCGCACCAGGGTCTCAATATCGTGCGGAACCGCAAAACTGTATTGCCATGAGTTTCCTTCGGTATAGAAATTATTTATCTCCTTCGCGTCGAAAGGCGATTGCCACATCGCCTGCAACTTGCCGCGCATGTGCCTCGTGGAAGGATCGAATACGTTTTTATAGAACTGCGCTCTTTGTAGAAACCTCTGGTGGACCCGCTCGTCACCGATCATCTTTGCAAATTGTGCAATACACCAATCGTCATAAGCATATTCAAGGGTCTTGGAAACGGACTCGTGTTCTTTATCATTACTGAGATATCCGTTCAGTTGGTAGTGGCCCAACCCATACCGGTCACTATTCGCGTAATCAAGCATCGCGTACAGGAGTTTGTCCTCCATTCCCTTAAATATGCCTTTCTGGTAGGCATCGAATATCACGGGTACAGAATGATAGCCGATCATACAGAAAGTTTCGTTGCCGGCCAGTTCCCAGACAGGTAACATACCACCATTTTTATGCTGCCAGAGGAAGGTCTTGATCCAGTCACGTGTTCTTGCCTGGTCAATGATAGTCATTAACGGGTGATAAGCACGATAGGTATCCCAAAGTGAAAAAACGGAATAGTTGGAGAAACTGTCGGCCTTGTGAACCTCCAGGTCCGTTCCCCGGTATTGGCCATCCACATCCTGGAAAATATTCGGGGCGACCATTGTGTGATACAATGCGGTATAGAAGCTCACCTGTTGATCGCGTGTGCCTCCCTTGACTTCTATCTTGCTCAACTCTTTGTTCCAGGCCGTTGCTGCCTGCTGGCGAAGGGTGTTAAAGTTCCAGTCTTTGATCTCCTGGTCCAGGTTTCTTTTAGCTCCTTCCGCGCTCACGGCCGATATGCCCACTTTCATGCGAATGGTACCATCCAGCGGGATCTTGAAGTCAACGTAGGCTTTGAGATCAGTGCCACTAACCAGTTTGTCGGTGGTTATTTCGCCTGCTTTATTCAATGTAAATAGGTCTCCAAAGGGGCGTTCGGACTCGATATGAAAAT